>JAAOXU010000005.1 GCA_018220935.1 Candidatus Altarchaeota archaeon
ATACTAAGGGCATCCTTAGATGCAAGTTTCCTTTCGCAATATTGGCATTCGACTTTCAACTAACTTGCCTCCAAATCAGTAAATTTAACGTCTCCCATAGCACTTATTTCTCTAAAGATATGTGTTTTATCATCTTCAACAGTTCCAACATTTGACCAGACACTATCAAGTGCTGGATATGGTTCAAAGTCACCTTGTAACACTATGGTTGGGATTTTTGTGATGCTGTATTTTTCAACCAAGGTCATGCCTTCTTCTGACCTAAACGCCAAAGTCTTTTCACTACTTAAAATTATTCCAAAGTTAGGTAGTATTTGTTTATGAAGGGTGACATCATAACAGTCACTACATTCTTCATCAACTAACATAATGAGGTTAACTTGTCCTTTGATTTCACCTGTAGTGGTATTTACATAAGGTCCTTGTGGATCAATTACAAAGTAATTATCTGTTGATGGTGCTTGAATGCTTTCCCATTGATCATAGAGTGAAATATCTTTTGTAAACAAAATCGTAGGGACCCTCTCTATCTTATTTTCTTCAATTAGTTTAACTGCTTCACTTGAGGTTCTCTCAAGCTCCTTTGAAGTAATGCTTATGCCTGTACTTGTTAGGCTCTGGATTAATGGATTTAGGTCCGCGCATATACTACAGTCTTTGTCTTTTAGTATAATGGCTCTAACTTGGCCAACTACGTTTGACGTGTCTGCATCAATATATGGTGGCTTAATCTCAGTATAAACTAAAGTACCGTCCGTCTTTTCAAATCCAGAGAATTCAAACTTATCTGTTTCTCCCCGTAGTATGATGGTTGGTAAATTTTCAATCTTATGCGTTATTATTAGTTTTTGAGCTTCACTTGAGTCACTACTAACAAAGTTTTCAATGAGTATTTTCACATTATTTTCCTTGAAGTCGTTGTATGTACTTAAGATATCAAAACAACCTTCACAGTTCACTGTTATTATGGTTGCTTCTAACTCAGCAGGTCTACCTGCTTCACTTATTTCAAGTATCTTTTCATTTGCTAAAGCTGTTACACTCATAGTTGTTATTGAATTAAAAATTGCAACTACTGACAATACAATTAAACCACCTAATATTAAATCTCTCATTTCTATTTCTTTTTTCATTTCTTTTCACCTTTCCATATTTTGACTATAAGTAAATAAACCAAAATAACTGCGCCCGCTAACAAGGCAGTGTATAAAGCTTGATTGGTGGTTGAATTGACAAGTGTATTATAACCCATCATACCTCCCATCATGCCGTGATTTGTATTTTCACTAATGCCACAATAAATATTTTGACCCATTGCTACGTGCATTTCGTGAAGGCTTTCTGAATCTTCTCCACCCATCATCTTATCCATAACTTCGTGCTCCTCTCCTGGGTGCATTTGCTCCATATAATAATCCCCTAAACTTTCAAATTGTTCTTCACTTAATTGGTTGCAAGGAATTTCTGCATTTATTAATGCCTCAGCTTCAATAAACGTCTCATTGCTATGTGCGAATGAAGCGATTAATAAAAAAATAAATAAAAAGGCGGGCCTCATCTTAACATCCTCCCACCATGGTTTGTAGGCCTTGTATATTATTTTGTAGGGTCTTAGTTACTTCTTCACCGCTACTTTCACTATTACTTCCGCCTGCAAACTTATTTGTGCTAATTTCGGCTGTCATACCTTCCATTGATGAAGATAGTAGCCTTAATTCAATTGCTTGCACTGTTGACACTACTAATAGTACGCCAACACTTATTGCCATTAACCACATTTTTTTATCCATTTTTTCACCTATATTCTCATAAATTCTTTTGTCTGTCCTTCACTTATTGAGTATATGACAAAGTCTCCACTTTTTGCACCTGGCATCCCTGGGGATCCAGAAGGCATACCGGGTAGAGCTATCCCCCCTATGTTTGGTTTCTCGTTTAATAGTTTAAACAAACCTTCCTTTGGGATGTGACCTTCAATAAAGTAATCACCTATCTTAGTGGTGTGACAACTATACATCCCTATAGGTATACCTAGAGATTGTTTTATTGAATTTAATTCAATGTCTTCAACTAATATAACTTCAACATCTGCACCTTTTGCCTTTAGATAGTCCGCATAATATGTACAGCATCCACAGCTTGGTGACTTATACACTTCCATTTTTATACCTTCAAACTCATTAGCACTTCCTGACGTTAGAAATGCACCTATTATTATTACCAAAGACAAACCTGTTATTATCCACATTTTCATTTTTAACATCCTCCTACCATTGTGTTCAATCCTGCAGCACTAACTTTTGCAGGATCTTTTCCTGCGACATCAATACCAACTGCTACCATATTTCTTGGGAAAAAAGTTGTTTTCCAATTCATAACTTCTCTTAGTACCTGTGCATCACTATAATCTGTATTTTCAATTAGTCCTAAGGTTACGGCTAATAGTGCTGGGTGATGTTGACAACCACATTTTGACCTTCCGTCTGCAGTTACTCCTTGAGGTCCAACACCACAACAATATTCACAACTTACCCCCCGGGGTGCCGCTGCTAAGTTAAGGTATCTTTCCCAACTTTCTGGATTATTTTTTACTTCTTCATTTATTACATAATACCATTTTGCAAGATAACCTAGTGAATTTAGTGGGTCGTCAAAACTAACTCCACCTAAAATTTCACTGTATTCTGGTACCCCACTCGGCATCATTATTTGCATTACTTCTTCTTCTGTTTTTGCGCTTTGAAGTTCAGGAAATACTGATGCTACTGTTGCTGCAGTTGAAGATAAAGCAGATATGTCAACATCTGCTAGAGTCCCTGCTAATTGGTTATTACTCATAAACAATATACTAGGTCCACCAAGTGCACTTGAAATACCCTGTATTTGTATTTGATTAAAACCCATAACGGCTGCAACTAGGAAAATTCCTACTAGCATCAATGTATCAAAGCGTTCAAGTTTTGGATCTTTTTTAATCACATTAAACTTGTGCTTTTTCTTTTGTGGGCTAAGTTGCATAATTGAAAATCCCACCAACCCCAAAGATAAAAATTTTAACTCCAGTCCTTGAAACGGCAGTACTGCAAGTCCTGCAGATAATCCAAGAGCTGAATAAAGAATTGCCCCACATGAAGGACACCCAACTGAGAATACCCATGCAAGTAACCCACCTGAACTTGAAACACTCATGTTCCTGTTTTTTATTGTTTTGTAAACATTCACTAATAATATGCCAATCATTGGGATGATTAGTGCACTAAGAACCATGCTTAAAGTTGTGTAAACAAACCCATTCATTTGTGTATATGAAAAAATACTGTAAGATGTTCTTGAGAGCATAAGGTAAAAATTAATTAACCAAAATATACCGATTAATATTAGGGTTTTTTCACCCCATAACTTCGTGTGCTTTTTACTGAGGTATCCTGACATTAGACCCAGAGATACTGAAAATGCACCCACCACTAAAACACCTAAGGTTGCATACAACAAAGCTTCCTTTAAAAAGTAGTTAAATAAGGTGTATGAGCTTGTTGGTATAACTGAGGTTAAGACCATAAATCCCAGAAAAGACAGCGTTGTTACTTTCCCTGATAATTTCATCGCTTTTTTATCCGATACGAAGCCGTTAAATTCTTTTTTTAAATTCATTATATCACCTTATTCTTTACAACAGTCCACTAACTTTTTTACTATGTTTGTGACTTTGTCCCATTTACCTTTTTTTATCTTTCCTTTATTCACACCTTCAATATTAAGTTTCCAAAATAATGAGTATAGATAAAATGCGTCGTTAAATTTATCTTGAGCTTCTTTTTTCTTGCCTTCTCCTTGATACTTAGTTCCAACCTCGATTAACCTCATCGAAGTGGCTAAAAGATGTTTTGAAATGCACCAAACTTCTCCTTCTGGTTTCTTAACAATTTCTTTTAGTAATTTTTTTCTCATACTTCGCATTTCATTAAGTAATTCAAGATATTCTTCTTTGCCCGTCTTCATGGCTGAAAAATACATATGTTCTTCTAGTGAAATTAGATTCATTATTGCTATTGATAGGTCTTCACCCCTTGACAAATCAATTCCATCTAAACTCCCTACCTTTTTTACTAATTCTTTTGCATCCATCATATCGCCCACGTAAATATTCTTTCTTCAACGCCATATACACCATAAATGGTGAGTTCAAGTCTGTCTGTATTTTCAAGTTTTGGAAATGTCAATATACCTGATCTATGGTGACCTCCACTAAGTGAACCTTCCCAACTGATTGGCTGATACGTGTTCCCTTCTGCGTCTTCTAAAATACTAACTTTAGTCATATCATAATCTAAACTACCTTGATGTGTGTTTAGTGCAACATCAAATTTGATTGGTTCATAAAAATTAAATTCAATTGGTGTGATTTCTATAGTCAAACTATTTTCACTATTTGTTTTTGTTCCTAAATTTGCAGTATTTTGTGAAACTACTGGGGTTGCAGTTGCACCAATAAATATTATGGGGAGTGCTAAAATTGCTAGTGCGAGTGTAATATTTTGAAGTGATTTAAAATCTTGTTTTATTAACCAAGTTGGACCCTTAATTGCCATATTTTCTTTAGCTACTTTTAGCATCATAAATATCCCAAATATATTTGAAAATAAACCGATTGCCAAAAAGAAAGTCTGATACTTCATTAAAAATAGTGATGCTGCCGACACACCAATAATTGGTAAGACGTCTGTAAGACGATGTGCACAGCATGCAACCATGGAGGCCATTGATACGCCACCTGATGTTGCCATTTCTACCTTGCCTTTATTGTCCTTTATGTGGGTATTTATTTTAGTGTATAAGTATGCTTGTATACCAAATCCAAAAGATAATGCGATTATCCAATACCACATTGATGTGAATTGACTAACTGCGTATTCAAAGGAATTTGAAAGCGTTAACGTTCCAAAATAAAACAAGAGTAATGCGATTCCAGCGCCCACACCTATTAACTTGGCTTTAGTTTCACTCATCACTTTAGAATCCCCCAAGTTATTATGCTTGAAACTAACAGGCTTAAAATGATAAATACGATTGTTTGATATGGGAAAAGTAGCCCCTTCTTTTGTTTAACTATAGTGCTTACTTTCATTGCACCAACTAAAAGACTCCCACCAACAAGAATTCCAAGCAGTAGTCTATCTATTCCAAAAAGTGAACCTGAGGGCATCATCATGTAGATTGCATGTTTACTACCGCCAATAAAACCCGCACCATATAGTGGAATTACAAGAGACAAAATAGTTAGTAATACTATTATTGCTTCTTGACCTTTGATATATTCCCTTTTTAGTGATTTATTAAACCACAGTGCAGTTGAAACCAAAAGGGCACCGAGCCAAAAACCAACAATGATGTCATCAACTCCATAAAATCGAGTAATTGCAACTCCTGCTCCTGCTGCTGCAGTACAAAGTGGGCAATGTGCCTTTATTGGAACTAACCCCATCATCAAAGTCGCAATGATTTTTCCCCAAACCACAATAGAATTAACGTGAAACTCCTTATGGTCTATTGTATGAAACTAGTTTCATTCAATTAAAAATGTTTTATTGGGTTTAATCTTCTTTTAACACAATTACATTAGTCATGCCACGTCTACGTCTCTCAATTACACCTTGTCCTTCAAGACGATCAAGTGCACGAGTAACTTTAACTTTACTAAATCCAGTTTCTTCAACAATTTCAGATTGAAATATTGCACCGTTTGATTTAATAACAGTTTCAAAAATAGTTCTTTCATCAGATTTCATGGTTTTTAGAATTTTTGAATAGTCTTTTTTTGGTGTTGATTTTTCACCGTAAATTAAAAAGTAAATTCCAAGAGTGAGTACAGCAACAATTATTGCAATACTCGTATGTGTTTGAAATTCAATTGTACTCCACATCGTACACGTTAATCCGTGATCACATGTTGCTGCTACAATTCCTGAAAGTGCTGTATTAAATGACCACGTAATAAAAGCAATTAATAAAGATATTCCAATAAGCAGCATACCAAATTTTTTTCCATCCATGTTACTCAAAAATTAAAAAGACAGGAGTTTTTAAACCCCTTACCCCTTCATAAACGCCTTATCCACAATTTGCAGAACCTTGTGGTATATTGAATCCTTGTGGCGCTGCTTGCGGTTGTGGTAATTGCTGTAATGGTGCTACGTCTTGTGTGTTTACTTCAGGTAAACCAATATCAGCTGCACTAGTAACGGTTGCAGTTAATGCACCGACTAGAACCAAAACAATTACAAACAATTTCATGTCGAAACTTCCATTCATTTTTTAACACCGTTATGTTAATTAGTAACCTCGGTTTATATGTCTTTATGATGTCTCATAAGTTGCTTGAATTTGTTGCCCAATTAAAAAAAGGCATCCAATTTGAAAATAATATCCTGATTGCAAAAGTAAAGAAAAGTAAATTTAGGGGTCAGTACAATTTAGTAGTGTCTTATAATTCTGAAGAGTTGTTTCAAGCTAAAGTCTTTAAGGGAGATAAGAAATTTTTATTTCCTTGGATTGAAATCTTTACAATAAATTCTACTTACTTTGATTCAAAAGTTGAAAAATTTATCATGAAAAAACTTTCAAAATCGTTTGGTCCCGGGGGGAGAATTTTTGTTGAATATGGTGCTGACAAATTAACTTATGAGAGAATGTGGCTTGGTGTACCACCTGCTGCAACTAGACTTGGATATTTAATGTACACTAATGGCTTTACTTGGTTTAAGGATTGGTATTTTCCTGAAGGTTTTTATGAGGGGGATGTTAAACTCCAAGCTGAAAAGCCAATTAATATTGAGGCTAAAAAGCGACACGTAATGCAAATGAAAGATGAAATGAAAAAATTTTTGAAGTCCCCACTTTCAAAAAAATTTAAGGAAGACGCAATGAGGGCAAAACTACTCCTTGACAATTAAATTTACTTTTTTAAAGGTTATAATTAGCATTCTTAAAAATAAAACTAATCCAATTACTGAAAAATATCCTAATACCGCCCCTATATTTTTGTACTTATTGAAAATGGGTAAGAACATAAAAGCTAAAACAATTAATGTTATACCTAATCTCTTATTTCCTTGGGCTGCTTCAAACGCAGTATGAATAAAAGAAGCAAAAATTAGACCAAAGATTGCAAAGACAAATACGAGTACAAAAGACCCAAAAAATGGTAATAATTTCAGTGCTGCAGCGTCTAACAATCCATACATATTTTTTTACCTAATAAACTGTGGTTTAAATCTTAAAAAAGCTTATGTCTGTCTAAATACTTTGATTACACGTCCCAGAACATCGCTTTTTTGTACTAAACCAAAGTGTCTACTATCTGTACTCCCGAGTTTATTGTCTCCGCGTAGTTCAATTCCTTTTTTAGTTACTTTGTAGACCCTTTTCATAAGTAATTTATGATCTCGTGGGTCTTTTGCAACCACAACACAGTTTTTTTGAGTCTTAAAAAACTTAAAAATAAGAACGAAGTCCCCTTCTCTTGCGTAAGGGGACATACTACTTCCTTTGACTTTTAGTATCTCAATCATTTTCCCTCGCCCGCGGGGGATTTGTGAACTACTATCTCCCCACCAGTTGGGTATGTTGATGGAATCCTTAAAGTTTCAAGTCCCTTAGTTTTGTAGAAAATCTCTGCCAATTTTTGAGTCTTATTTAGTAATGTTTGTGCTATACTTGTGTTTATTTCCTGTTTTGTTTTTGAAGCAAGTTTTAAGATTTCTAAAATTAAACTATTTAGTTCTGAATTTTCTTTAAAATGATTTTCTTTAAAATAATCTCCATACAAAATCCTTACTTCTTGTTTTAATTTTTCTGCGTGATCTTCTTTGACTTTTGTGTATCGTGCGATTCTATGTACGTGTTCATTCTTACTTGGTTCTGGTATGGCTTCAATTAATCCAACCATCCTAATTATTGTGTGTGCACAAACCTGTGCTTCGTAGGTATCATATATTCCACAAGGTACATCACAATGTGCATGTACTTTTCTAAATCCCGTTCCGCGGGAAAACTTTAACAATTTATCTATCTTTTTTAGCAATTATTTCAACTCCTTTGTATTCCGCATCGCGGAAATTTTTTCAACTACTTTTTTGGCGTGTCCTTTAGCTTTGACTTTTAGCCAAGCTTGGATTATTTTGCCACTTTCATTGATAAGAAATGTGCTTCTTTCAATCCCAAAATATTTTTTACCATACATACTTTTTTCTTTCCAAGTACCATACTTTGTTGAGACTTCCTTTTTTAGATCACTCAAGAGTATAATACCTAAGTCGTGTTTTACCATAAATTTTTGATGACTTTGACACGTGTCTGGACTAATTCCAATCACTACTGTGTTTAAGTCTTCAAACTCTTTTTTTAGTGTAGTAAATTCAATTGCTTGTACTGTGCATCCGGGTGTATTGTCTTTTGGATAAAAGTAAAGAACCACTTTTTTACCTCTAAAGTCTTTTAGACACGTAATCTTTTCATCAGCATCTTTAAGGCAAAAATCCATTTTATTTCCTCTTTGATAACCTGTGATCCATCATTAAAAGACCTCCAGGGTTATTATTTGTCATCTTTATTTTTTGAACAATTTCATCAACACTTGCTTCTTCTTCCACCTGTTCAGTTACAAACCAGTGCAAAAAGATCTCAGTTGCATAATCATTTGTTTCTCTTGATAATTTTACTAAATTATTTATTGACTTTGTAACAAACTTCTCGTGTGCTAGTGCGTCTTCAAATGCTTCGAGTGGTGAAGACCATGTAGTTTTTGGCTTGTCAATTTGTTCTAATTCAATTCCTAACCCTTTTTCAAGTAAATAATCAAAGAATTTTAATCCGTGTTCTTTTTCTTCTTTTGCTTGTAATTTTGCCCAGTGGGCAAACCCTCCAAAGTTTTTTGATTCAAAATATGCTGCCATTGAAAGATACAAATATCCTGAATGCAATTCCACATTTAATTGTTTATTTAATTCTATTTTCATTTTATCACCTACTAAATTTTTCCAACTAAATCAATGCTTGGTTTTAGTGTTTTTTTACCTGGCTCCCAACTTGCAGGACAAACCATCCCTGGATTATCCTTCACGTGTTTTGCAGCCTGAAGTTTTCTCAAAATTTCTTTTGCATTTCTTCCTATACTATTATCGTGTATGTCCATGGCTTTTAATATTCCTTCTGGATCAATAATAAATGTTGCACGCAAAGATATGCCTTCGTTCTCAATATAAGTTCCAAGCGCCTTACAAATTAATCCAGAGGGGTCTGCACCCATTGGATACTTAATTTTTGCAATTGAGGCCGATTGATCATGCCATGCTTTGTGAACAAAGGCGGTATCTGTACTAAAGCTGATTATTTCTCCGCCTTGTTCTTTGAAATCGTCGTGTAGGTTTGCAAGTTCTTCTAATTCTGTTGGGCAGACAAATGTAAAGTCTGCAGGATAAAATGCTAAAACTAGCCATTTACCTTTAAAGTCCGAGATGCGCATCTTTTTTATATCATTTTTATAATATGCATCAAATGAAAAGTCAGTTATTTCTTCACCAATATTCATAAAACACTGTTAACTCGTGGTATTTAAAAACTTACGAGCGAGTATGCCAATTACAAACGAGATAAAAGCAACACCTAAACTGATGGAGACCATCTCCAAAAAGGATTTTTTGAAGCTAACTTCTCTAATTACTGAGGTAAAGAGTGTGAATGCAAATATTATGATGATTGCATTTGATATGGCAAATGCTAAAGCACCTATGGGACTTTTTAGTATAAAGTAGGGACTAACTAATGCGGCGACTGCAAGTAAGTATGCAAAACCAGTGTAACTTGCGGCTTTAAACGCATTTTTACTATCATCAGTTCTTTTAGATAAGTATTCTGATGCTGCCATTGAAAGTGTGGCTGAAATACCTGTAATTAGACCTGCAAGTCCGACTATGGCCGTATTTTGTAGTGCAAAAGTTAAACCTGCAAGAGTTCCAGTTATTTCAACTAAAGCGTCGTTTATTCCAAGTACCATCGAACCAATATGCTCTGTTGACTCTTCACTAATCATCCTAACTAATGCGTTTTCGTGATCTTCTTCATCCTTTAAAATTGACTTTGCACTGGGGAAGTCTTTTAGGACCTTTGCATATGCTTCTTCTGCTTCTTTTTCTCCTGCTTCCATCAGTTTTACTGCAAAAGTCAAACCCAAAATTCTTGCTATTAGTGTGTAAAAGAAAATTTTTAGTTTATTTGGGGAAACTTCCTTTTTAGTATATTCTTTCCAAAAGGTATAATGTTTTAGTTCATCTTTAGATAGTTTTGATAATACTTTTTTGTTTTTCCCCTTGGCAAACTTGATTAAATTTTTGTATATGTGGTACTCTGTAATCTCACTTTTTTGAAAACCTAAGATTAATTTTTGAGTCTCCACTTAGATTCGTGGCCTTAGTTGTTTAAAACTCTTATATGTTCTACTTTTGTGATTGGAATCTTAGCATTAGGTAATGAACTTAGGGGTGATGATGGGGTTGGAATCTATGTTGGGAAAGAATTAGAAAAATGTAGCATACCTGTGACTTTTGGCTTCTCAACTCCTGAAAATCTAAAAGAGATACCCTACTCCAAAATAATTGTTGTGGATGCAGCTCATTTTGACCTTTCAGTTCCGTTTCTTATTGGAAAAGATACTATTAGTCACTATACACATAAGCCTAGTCTTGATAAGCTGGCTAAATTTTTTGGTGTTGAGTATACTGTCTTTGGAATCAAAACGTATAATAGGGAACTAGGTAATAAGATTTCAGAGCAGGCAAGAAAAAATGCCGACTTTACAATTAGGGTGATAAAAGTGTGTATGGCAATTCCGGGGGTAGTGGTTGATGAGGGTAAAAAAGTGGTTGATTTAGGCCACAAAACTAAACAAGTTAAATTTGCAATTCCTCATTTAAAAAATGGAGATTTTGTATTAGTTCATGCAGGTATGGTAATTGATAAGTTAAGTGAAGATGATTATAAAAATGCTAAAGACGCATTAAGTGGATTATCTTGTGAATAAACCAATTTGTGATGCAGACATATCAAACAATGTATTTGGGAATAGTCCTAAGTATAGTGAAAGGAAGAATAATGCAATAATTACGGCTTTTAGTTTCTTATCAACTTTAATTGATTTTGAGCCTTTGATTTTTGATATGATTCTTAAGGCAACAAACGCGCTTAAAATCATATTAACCACTAAAAAATATGAGAGTGGGTTGTGGATTGAAAATACAGATGAGAACAAAATTATTTTACTTGGGAATAAGTGAAACGGTGGGAGACCTGCTAGTATTAAGAAAGCACCATAAAACGGCAGTTCAAGACCTCTTGGAATCCAAAGATCTTTTAGACTTTTTGCTTTTGAAGCTTCAATAACTGCGAAGACAAGAGTTATTGCTAGTACGTGGGAGAACATCATGTAAAGGGCTGCTACTCTTGATGCAGAACTCGCAACTGAGATAGCCACTAAATCATATGCTAGATTAGAAGCGTCAATTAATGCGATTAGCCTAAGAAGTGAAAGTTCAGATAGTGCCATTAGGTTTGCAATTAACATAGACAATAATGCAAAAGCGGTTATTGTGGGGGATGGTCTAGTTATTACCATAAGAAGTGCTAGTGGACTAATTTCAGTTAAGACTGATGAGAAAAATATTCGCATCTCAAAATCAACTGATTTATAGATTTCAACTAGCCAATCCTGAAATGGTGCAATACCTAATTTTACAAGAAGGCCTAAAACAAAAAATATGGTAGCTTCAGGTGTTAGTGCTGTGATTAAACCTGTCTTAAAAAATGAAATTGCAATGGCAAATAGCATGAGTGCACTCCCCACTGAATTTACAATAAAGTACCGAAGTGTTGCTTTTCTATGTTCAAAAATCAAGAAGTATGAAGCATAAATTGCAAGTTCAAAATAAATGAAAAGTTCAACTAAGGTTTGACTGTTTATTATTCCAATAAGATCAAACATGGCTAAAAAGAAGAGTGGATATTTTGCG
Organism: Candidatus Altarchaeota archaeon; assembly: GCA_018220935.1. Lineage (GTDB taxonomy): Archaea > SpSt-1190 > SpSt-1190 > SpSt-1190 > SpSt-1190 > JAAOXX01. The sequence continues at coordinate 12,060 of JAAOXU010000005.1, forward strand.
TTTTTCCAATTTGATAACCACATTATCATTAAGGATAATGCAAAGAAAAAAGTAGCTAATGAATATCCACCTATTGATGAATTTATCGTTGCGTAGATGAAAGCTAGGGCTGTTAGTGGTTTTCTCCATTCTTTAGTGAATGGAAGCAGCAACGCTATTATTAAGAGGACATCCATGGTATCACTCCGGGAAGTAGTAGTAGTGCAATTATTAGTGGTAAAGCTGATTCAAGTTTGACTGGGCTCTTTCTAAAGAACATACTAATTAATCGTTCAATGTAAAAAATTGAAGGGAAAATCGCAAATAAGAAAAATATAACTCCAACTGGACTCTTAGTCATCAATTGAGTTAATATTGAGAATTCTGCCATGAATCCAAGAAGTGGTGGAAAACCAATTAGTGAAAGACAAGCAATCAATACTGAAACAAAAAGAGTCTTTGAATAAACTCCGCCTGAAACTGTGTTGACACCATTCTTAATGAATTCACCCACACTAAAGAAAAGAGATGATTTTGCAAGTGCGTGAGCAATTAAAAATATGATAACTGCTTCTGGTGCTGCCCACAATGCAACTGCTACAAAGCCCATTTGTGAAACTGTTGAATACGCGAGTAATCGTTTTAAGTCGTGTTCAGCACTAGCACCAATTGCACCATAAATGGCAGAAATTATTCCAATTGGTACTAAAATTTCGGGGGTAGTTGAATAAATTAAAATACCAAAGGCACCTAGTGCAACAATCAAACTACTAAGTAATGCGGAGACGGGGGTTGGTGCTTGTGAGTGTGCATCGGGTACCCACGAATGGAATGGGAAAATACCCATCTTAATGGCAAAACCAAGTGTCAAAATCATTGAGCCTAAAATTCCACCACTGAGTAGGCCTGCTAGTATTAGAATTGACGCCGTTTGCATAAATCCAAAGTATTTGAAAGCCGCATTCTTGTCTTCTTTTAGTAATAAGTAAAAAGTTGGGAATATGATTAATTCTAGGAAAAAGAAAGCTTGAATTATACTATTTGTTCCAAGAAAACCAATAATTCCTGCAATGATTATTATTAACATTGAAATTTGCTCTTTTGAAAAATCTCTTGCATATACTAGGGCCGTCATACAAATAATTGCGGCTGCAAAAACTATTGATTCATATGGTGGTGACCATGAAAACATTATCCCAGGTAGCCAAGAATAGTAGAATTGTTCTGAGATGAATGCAAAGGAAAGAATGGCAGACCATCTTGCAATTTGAGGGTGTAGGTAAGCTAAAAGTGCCGAAACCAACAGTATGCCAATTGTTATCGTATTATTACCCCCAAAGCTAGTGCTGCAAGTGAGACTGCAATATAACTCACGTCCCCTCTTATGTCTTTTGTGAATATGTAATTTATACCTTGTGACAATTTTTTAGTTCTTTTTTCTACGCCACTTGCCCAGTTCTCTAAATATTCTTCAGGTGGACTAACCTCAACAAAAACCCATTCAGTTGATTTTGAAAGTTTTTCTGAAATGTTATTTAATGATTTTGAATCAAATAATTTGTATGCTAAAAGTGCCGCACCAAAGAAAATGACTAAGCTTTCTGCTTGTGGTATACTTATTGGATAAAATCCAATTGAACTCAAACCTAAACCTAAAGGAACTAAAATTTTCCAATTTCTTGGCGGTGTCATATTACCTGAAAATGTATTACTAAAGAGCTTGAAAAAGTATAGAAGTGAAAAGAATGTAATAATTGCTGAACTAAAGTTTTGCATTTTTAACCAGTACAATCCAAAGAGAGGTGCACCACTCAGTGAAAACATCAAAAATAATGAGAGTATACCTTCAAGTGACCTTGGATTAAAACCAAGGTTAAGTGCGTAATTTGTATCTCTTGAATATAACTCAACTAATAAGAAATATGCTGCTTTAGTTAATGCATGAATTAAAAATGCAAATATGAAGTTTTCTGAATTAAAAAATGCATATAAAAATCCGAGGTTAACAATGGTTGAATACGCAAGAACTTCCTTTTGGTTATTTGAACTTATGGCTAGGATGGTTGCTATAATAATTGAGAGTGTAGTCCAAACTGAAATTAGACCACTTAAGAATAAAAAGTGACTCGAAAATCGTGATATGAGTAAAGGTCCGACTGCAACTGCCGTTACTGAGTGAATTAGTGCTGAAACGGGTGTTGGTGCCCTTACTGCGTCTTTTAACCATAAAAATGGGAATTGGGATGACTTAATCATACCTGCAATTAAAATTAGTAATGCTGATGTTGGTGGAATTATTGAAAATTCAAAACTACCTGAAATACTATAAATTATTCCAATTGCAGTTAAAAGAAGTAAACCGCTGATTCTGTTAAGTATAAAAATTTTTCTAGCCGATTTCTTGTTAAATGCGTTTGATGAATTAATTAAAAGATATGCGAGTACGCTCATGAGTTCCCATGCAAAATAAAGATAAATCCAATCGTTTGCACGTAAGAACAAAATCATACCGAGTAAAGATAATACAATTAAGCTTCCGTTTTTCTTAGTTCTTGTAAAACTCAAAGTAGCTAGTGTAATAAATATGATAGTTTTCTCAAGTATGGTTGATGCTAGTAATAGTGAATAGCCGGCTGTAAGAAAACCTAATAAGGGTAAAACTTGGTATAAAATACTGGAAACTAAAAGTTCAATTATCACTAAATAACCTCCTATAATATCTAGTCTTTAGTTTTTTTAGTAAGAGTAATGAGAACGCAAATGGAACTGCTTCAATTACTAACATGAGTAACACTAGATTTTGTGCTCCTGATTTTACGAGTAGCATTATTGCTGGGAGTGTAATTAAACTAGTTAGGGCTGCAACTTTGATTAGATCGTCATACTTAATTAAACCATATATTGAAATTGCTAAAATTCCTAATTCGTAAATCATTTGACAACCTCCAAACCTACTGCAAAAGTGAAAATAAGTGCGAATGCCAAATAAATTTCTGTTGAGTTAATTATTGGGTTTGATATTAGTGGTGCCGGATTACCCAGTAAAAGATACGTTGAGACAAAAAGCACCAAAGCAATTAACTTATTCTTCACTTACTTCACCTCCAAATGTGAGTAGTGCTAAACTACCCATAATCGCACCAACTGATTGGACTACTGCTGCTAAAATCATGCCATATGAGAATATCCACAAGCCTGCAACTAATCCTACCATTAAAAATGAAAGAGCAATCCTGTCATGACTCTTTGAGATCACAACCCAAGCCACTAAAATCGTTAGTACAAGTTCAATGATATTATCACTTCCAGCATTGCTACTATGTTGAGTATAGTCAAATACTTTATTAATTTTTTAACGCTAAAACGAGGCAAAAGCGATGACAAAAGGACCATAAAACTGAAAATTCCAAGAGATTTTAAGAAAAAGTAGTTAGGTCCCCACATATATGCTAATAAGGCTGAAGCTGCCACTGCTTTAGCGTAATGGGCATAATTAACACAAGCTAAAAGTACGCCTGAAAGCTCTGCTTTCCACCCGCTAGCTATTTCTCCTTCAGCTGTTGGTATGTCAAATGGCGTCATTTCAAGTTCGGCCATTGAAGCAATTAATGCTAACGGGAAAAATCCTACAGCTACCATTGGCCAGCTTATAGGATTAAATCCAAATAAGAATGCAGGTGCTAAGACTGAAAGAGGAAATGCAGGATCTAGGGCCATTTTTAGTCCTGCTAGTCGAGACATTCCTTGCATACTATATGGGCTCTTAACTGAATATGCTAAAAATGTTTTAATTAAAATATCTAATAAAAATAAAGTTATCAAAAATAACACTACATAATTTACTCTATTAAGTGCCAAAAACATTGCAAGAACACTATTTATTAAGAGTAGTGGTGGTGCTAAAACGAAAATAAGTTTCTTGCCGTGTGGTATTATTACTTCTTTTTTGAATAATTTAATAAAATCATATATGGGTTGTAGCAATGGTGGACCGACTCGCCTTTGAACTTTGGCGTGCATTTTTCTATCAATCCACTCATAAAAAAACGGCAGTAAAACTTCATACCCCATTAGTCCACCCCTTAATTAGTGCCAGTAATAATATGATGCTGGCTTTTGCGTCCCAAGGCATAATAAATATGGCCCCATGAATTGCAATTAACAATAAAAATATTTTATAAGAATTAACGGTGGCTTGCCTAGCTTTGACCTTGACTCCGCCTGAAAATGGATTCCTTTTATTACTCATTTTTCATCACCTACAGGGGCTCCGCCCCTTGTAACCCCTAATTTTTGAGTTTGTTTACTCACTTTTCATCACCAATGCTTTTGTTGGACAAACTTCAGTGCAAACAGAGCAACGTATACACATTTCGTGATCAACTTTAATGAATTTGTCTTTAACTACTTTAATTGCAACTGCGGGACAATGCTTTACACAAAGGTGACATTTGATACATTTACTCTTCGTATAGTCAACTCTTCCTTCTGCCCACTTAGGGACAGTCATCTTGTCCCCTTTAAGCGTCTCTTTTTTCTTTAACAGTCCTTTCGCTCCCTTTAGAAACAAGTAATTTTCCTCCTTCTTTTATGGCTTCTATTATTTTCGTTGGTCGTGGTGGACAACCCTGAACTTTTATATCCCCTTTAATTCGTGGCCCAGGACACTTAAATATGCCTCCATTAAGCGCACAGGCACCGATTTCAATTAAAACTCTTGGCTCAGGCACTTGATCTAATACTTGTTGTGCCTTTTCACTTAATTTTTTTGTACCACAACCTGTGAGTAAAACAATATCAGCATGACGTGGGCTAGCTACTCTTTTAATTCCAAATCTTTCGACATCAAATCTTGGGGAAAAAAGGGTAAGTTCTTCTAATTCACATCCATTACATGTGCCTTGACTTAGCATGTAAACCCAGGGTGATTTTTTCATATTGAAACCTCCCTTGTTGTTTTAGTGGATCTGTCAATTACAATGACTCTATCTGTACATGCAAAGCAAGGATCAATACTACTAATTACAATTGGAACATCACTCATAGTACCACCCTTTAACATACTGGGGATTGCTACCATATTTGCGAAGGTAGGCGGTCTTGCTCTAAAGAATTTAGGTGTTTGAATCCCCGATTGTAAAAAATGAAAATTTTCTCCACGTGGTGCTTCAACTATTTGTGATGCTTCACCTTCTTTTGACGTATAAATTGGCTTTGCGGGTTCAATCTTTTTTCTTGGTAATTCGTCTAAAATTTGAGTTGTAATATGCAAACTCTCCCAAATTTCCTCGAGCCTGACTACCGCTCTTGCATATGAGTCTCCACCGTTTTGAGTTGGAACTTTAAAGTCAAGATCTTCATATGCTGAGTATGGATTATCTCGTCTTACATCCATGTCAAGACCACTACCTCTTGCAGTTGGTCCAACTACTCCAAATTTTTCGGCCTTAGTTTTACTCAATAATCCAACGCCTTTTAGTCTGTCTTCTAAAAATTCATTTGACATAAAAAGTTCATATGTATCTTTGTACTTGTCTGTCATCTCCTTTAATTCAGCTTTTAGAAAGTCTAAACTAGCCTTATTGAGATCTCGATAAACTCCGCCGAGTCTAACATAATTATAATGAATTCTTTTACCAGATATATTTTCTAACATATTAAGTGCGTGTTCTCTTGCACCCCAACTTTTCATAAAAAGTGTATCAAAACCTGAACTTTCTCCTAAAATACCTAACCAAAGTAAATGGCTGTGGATTCTTTCAAGTTCTGCTCCAAAACTTCGAATTTGTTTAGCTTTTGGACTTACTGTTAGTTGATTTATTTTTTCAAATGCAATGCCAAAAGCTTGCGTGTGTGCTGAACTACAAATACCGCAAATTCGTCCCAATAGTATTAGGGCTTTTGGCCACGTAAAACTCAAAACTTTCTTTTCTATTTCCCTATAATTATAACCTAGGTCAAAATCAACATTTACAATTTCTTCCCCATCTAAGACTACCCTAAAATACTCTGGTTCCCCTAATGCAGGGTGGTATGGTCCGAATGGTACTTCAACTCTTGGCATATCAATCACGTAAATAGTTTCTTTGGTTTTGGGTGGTTTTCAAACATAACTCCGAATTTTTCCATTATTTCTCGTTCATATAATTCGGCACCTGGAAAGGTCTTACATAAGCTCATAAGGTTACGTTTTGACTTATTTTTGGTTATTATTTCCCCTTTCAAAAAGAAGTGATAATATACCTTTTTTCCGTCACAAGATATGGTAATTAGGCGTGCTCCCCGGTCTAATAGCTTAATTAACCCTTTCACTTAATTAGAACTACTGTAACCATTAAAACCTTTCTAAAAAATCCTTTTAAATTATAGTTTTTTTGATAATTATGAAAACGTTGATATTAAAGGTTCAAAACCTCATGAAAGGTCCTGTTAGTGATGTTGTTGAGATTAGAATCAAAGAATTTGAAAGTGTTAACGCTTCAGATGAAAATAAGTGGTTTGATGAACTTTGTTTTTGTCTTTTAACGGCTAACTTTTCAGCCAAAGGGGGACTAAAGATTCAAAATAATATCAAAGATGGGTTTAGACTTTTAAGTGAAGCTAAGTTAGCAATAAAATTGGCCGATCTTGGTCACAGATTTCCGAATGCTAGGGCTAATTATATTGTGAGTGCAAGAAATAATTTAGGCTCACTAAAACAAACGGTTAAGGGCTTTGAAAATGGTAGAATTGCAAGACTTTGGTTAAAAGAAATTAAAGGACTTGGGATGAAAGAATCTAGCCATTTCTTGCGAAATGTTGGTTACAAAGATGTTGCAATTATTGATAGACACATCCTAAACTTACTTCATGAACATAAATTAATCGAAGACACTAAACTAACACCAAAAAACTATCTACTAATTGAAAAAAATAGATATTTTAAGTGAAAAACTAAAGGTAGATCATGCCAGACTTGATCTTTATTTATGGTACCTAAAGACGGGTCAAATCCTGAAGTAGGTTAAAGCCAACACTTATTACTATGAGTTACTTGATTTATCTATGCGCATTAATTATTTGTCTAAATCCTTAAATGATGAAATTGAATCAAATGTTGATTTGATGTCTAAATTTTTTACACTTCAAAAAATAACGGCGTGTGAAAAAATTAATGAAGATGTTTTAGCTGCGCCTAATGGTGATTCAACTTTCCTTCTTACTAATTTTGAAGGTGGTATAGCCCTTTTTGATGTTTTAGATGTTAAAGATAATCTTCAAATCGAGATGCTAAAGCATGACTCAATTAGGAAGTTAATAGAAATAAAAAAAGGAAAGGTGGTCCACTTAAAGAATTCCCTGGTGGGTTCTGTTCTTCCTACTCGACCGTAGGTCGATAAACCAGCGAGCAACTTCAAGAGTTCCTTCTCCATATTTTTCTTGCATTTCATCTACCCAATCTTCTACATTGAGGAAGCCGTTTTCCATATTATAAGCTAACTTTTCGAGAAGTATATGTCACATGGTAAACTTGCCAGTGTGCCAGTAAACCTTCTGTAATTGTAATAACCCTTAAGGGTATGCTCAAATATTGGTGCTGTACGTAATTATTGTGAAGTTTAAGCTAAAATTCAAGCTAAACCTAAAAAAAAGGTGGTTAGTCTTAAAAGAGCTCTTAGACGAGTCTTATCTCCATTTTAATGCAGTAAAAAAACCAAAATTATTGGATTTGTATAAAAGTAACCGAGATGGCCTGAAGTTCTTCGTCAAAAAAAACAAATTTAATTTAGTTAAAGTTGGCCTTTTGGTGATTTTTTTTCTATTTTTTACGTCTAAATATGCACCTATAGTTGAAAAAGTCAATGGGACTTTTTCTGGAATAATAAATGCTAATATGAATTGGTCTGGCACTATCTATATTTCTGGTGATTTAGTAGTTCCTCCAAGTTTTACAATTTTTATCTCACCTGGGACTAAAATTTTATTTTTAAATCAAGATAGTGAATTTCACGACAATGGGAGAACTAGTTTGTTTAATGTGAGTGATCCAACTAATTCAAAAGAATATGAAGTAACACACGCGTCTCTTTCTGCTAAAATAATTGGTGATGGTGTCATTTTTACATCTGCAAAGGAACCAAAGGAATATGCAGATTGGTCTGACTTAACTTTATTTGCTGGGAGTATTTTGAATAATTCAATTGTTGAATACTCACGTGGTGGAATTATTACAAATGAGTTAGTGTATTTAGAAAATATAACGTCAAGATATAATCTTTGGAATTGTTTTGATGTTGGTGGGGGTATAATAACAAAATCTAGGGCTAATAATTGTTGGAATCATTGTTACTTAATCAAATCTAATTCAACCATTACTGATAGTGGTGCAAATGAGTGTAATATTGGTTTTGGGATTTATTCTAATGTTACTTTAAAAAATATTTTTGTTTTAAATTTTTGTAATAATTTTACGGGGGACTTTAGTCAATACAAAAACTATAAGGCCGCTTCATTAATTTCAGGTACTAATGCTAGTAGTGAAGGAATTTATGGTGGTAGAATAATTTACCGCTGCTCTTGAATCAATTTAGTTTTTGCGAGCTTATTCATCTTTTTGATTCTTTTTTCTTCTGCAACTGCTTCTTCTTTAGTTTTAAATTCATTGTCCCACAGAAGAATCACATCATCAAACCTACCTGTATATTTTTTTCGTTTATTATTTTGTGCATTTTTTTGATGTTCAGAAACTCGTCTATCCAAATTATTAGTGTAGCCAGTGTAATATACAACTACTTTTTTTTCACGTATACAACCTAAAATGTAAACATAATACACTAAAAACTTAAGATAAGCTTATATATGGTTTAGTGGTAACTTATAAAATATAAGGTTATAAAATGGCACGAGATTTACGAATTTTTTGGAGTAGTTTTTTCTTTGTACTTGGTTTTTCAGTTATTTTTTCACTTTTAGGGGTTTTACTACAGAGTTTACTTGTTAGTGTTTCTTATGCTGCTAAGACCCTTTTAGCTAAACTTGGTGGAATCATCATTATTTTCTTTGGTATTTACTTAACTGGTATCTTAAAAATTCCATTTTTTGAAAGGGAACATAAATTTAAGCCCAAAAAAACTAACTCATCTTACCTGACTTCATTTATTTTTGGTGCTGCTTTTGCGCTTGGATGGACGCCTTGTGTTGGTGCAGTTTTAGGTGCAATTTTAACTTTAGCAGCAACCACTCCTTCAATTGCTTTTTTCCTACTTCTTAGCTATTCACTGGGGTTAGGACTTCCGTTTTTAATTATGGGCTATTTTGTGGATGAAGCTCAACGATTTTTCGTTAAGGGTGGCGGTAAATACACTAAATACATTGGACTTCTCAACAAGGTATTTGGTGTGGTCCTCATCTTAATGGGTGTGGCAGTTTTCACTAATAGTCTTGGTAAACTTGCGAACTTTGGGGGTGCTGTTGAACTCCTTTTAAGTCTTGAGACGGGATTAAACTTAGGTACGACTGTGAATTTAGGTGTGGCTTTCCTTGCTGGAATAATATCTTTTCTTAGTCCATGTATACTACCTTTGATGCCTGCTTTTCTAACATATCTTGCATCGATTGGGGTTAATCATGAATAAATTACTAATATTATTTGGAATTGTGATGATTGGATCATTACTTTATTTGGGTGAATTAGCAGTGAAAAATGGAACAACATTAGGGGAGCCATATCCAAAGGCACCTGAACTAGAAGGTATAAGTGAATATCTTAATTCAAATGAAAATCTTAGCATTACGAACCTAAAAGGAAAAGTAATTCTAATTGATTTTTGGACTTATTCTTGTGTTAATTGTATTAGGACTTTACCTCACCTGGTTAGGTGGAATGATATGTACAAAGACAAAGGTTTAGTTATAATCGGTGTTCATACACCTGAATTTGATTTTGAAAAAAAGGTTGAAAATGTTCAAGCGGCTTTAGATAAGTATGGTATTGAGTATCCAGTTGTAATGGATAACGATTATGCCACTTGGAAAGCTTTTGAAAATAGGTACTGGCCTCATAAATTTTTGATCGATTCGAAGGGATTTATTAGATATCACCATATTGGTGAGGGTAAATATGATGAGACTGAAAACATTATTCAGACTCTTTTACTTGAAGTAGGTCAAGATACGAGTGACGTTGTTACTTCAAACCTTACTGACAAAACACCAAGTAGACCTCAAACTCCTGAATTATATGCAGGGCATGCTTTTGCGTTACCTAGGGGGCAAAATTTGGGTAATGAAGAAGGTATGCAACCTGGAAGTACGTTTAATTATTCTTTACCAAATAACATAGATGCAAACAAAATTTACTTATCTGGTTCTTGGATTAGTGGTAAGGATGCTTTAACTGCCCATAGTGATGGTGAAATAATTTTAAGATTTTTAGGTAGTTCTGCTAATATTGTAGTTGAAAATCAAAATGAAACTTTATCTCAAATTTTAATTAATGATAAATTTTCAAAAGATAATCAAGGGGATGATATAAATGATTCAGTCCTTAAAACTTTTAGTCCTGCTTTATACAATATTTATCGTGGGGATTATGGTTATACTAAACTAACTATTAAAGTCAAAAAAGGTTTTAGTTTTAATGCCTTTACCTTCGGTTAGGCTTCGTGAAACTTTTTACCACCAAGGTTTTGATAGTTTTTTAGTACATAAAGCCAACCTAAAAAGATGAATAAACTTGCAAGTATGGTTGGCATATGAATGTTTAGTGACGTTACATATCCTGCTATTATAGGTGGTATTGCTTGTGCTAGTGAAAATACTGATTGTTGAATTCCTAAAATTTCTCCTTGAGATTTTTTGTCTGATAAATTTGATATTAGTGCTGAAAAATTGGGCTGGAGTATTCCATTTGACATTGAAATTAAAGGCATAATCATATACAAGTAAAACGACTTAGTTGGGATGAGTAAAAAGAGTAACATGGTCGCTGAAATTGGTAAAAATATTTTAATCGCTTCTTTTGGCTTAAATTTCTTTGATATGGGTCTTATTAGGATACCTTGAGTAAATGCAATCCAAAGTCCAATATACCCAAATAAATTACCAATTTGATCAGTAGTATAATTAAATTTCCCATACATATATACTTGGAAGAATTGTGTGAACATACTCCAGCCAAATATAAACAAAAATAACGCAATAAATGTAGTTCGTAAACTTTCCATTTTCATGGCCCTTGAAATATTTTTTATGCCCGTAAATAGTGTGATTTTTATGTTGCTTTTTTCCTTTAATGTTTCTGGTAATTTTATTTGAATAAAAAAGAAATTAACTAACGCTAGTATTGCTGCAAAAATAAAGGGTGTTGAAAAATCAAAACCAAAACTTGGGTTAGCTAATTTTCCGCCGACAAAAGGCCCTAAAATAAAACCAACACCAAATGCCATCCCAATAAAACCGAAATTTTTGACTTTATCTTCACCAGAACTGATATCTGCAATAATTGATCTAACAACTGATAAGTTTCCGCCTGTAAACCCGTCAATTATTCTTCCCAAAAATAATAGTATAATATTAGTATACCATAGTCCTGCTGCAAATACGAGATAACCAATAAAGGTTCCAAAAACTGAAAGTGACAAGATTTTTTTCCTACCATGTTTGTCTGATAGACCTCCTAAAATTGGAGCTCCAAAAAATTGTGCTAAGGAATATGAAGAAATCAACAGCCCTAAAACTAGGGTTTTTGTGGCAATGCTAGCACCCAATAAAATGTTAGTTTCAAAAAAAACTAAAGGTAATATCGGTATTACAATCCCTATACCCAAAACATCAAGAAATGCGACTGAAAATAGAATTGGGAGTATTTGCTTCACTATAATTCGCCTCTTTAACCTTTTATAACTATATCCACCTGCAGTAACCACAATCTATTGGGGTGGACTGACAATCTTCACCATCGTCACAGAAACCATCACCTTCAAATGGATTGGTTGGTCTACATATTAAGTGAACACATTCTGTGCTAATACAATCTCCATCAATTTCACAGGGTTTCCCATTTTCAGTTCTACATTCTCCACAATCCTTTGAACAGCTCGCACAAGTCTCCCAAGCATCACAATAGTAATCCCCACAAAAGACGGTTCTATTTCTACAATACCCATTAATACAATTCTTACTCTCACAATCTGAATTCGCAATACAAGTATAGTCTCCAACGGGTTTAGGGTCTGGATATCTTAGAAGAAAAACTACAATTAAAAATATCCCTATGACTGTTGTGGGAACCTTTAATTTACTGTAAGGAAACGTCACAATATTTTTTTACATGCTTAGGATTTATGGTTTTAATTCTTGATGTGAAAGCTTATAAATTATAAGTAATACTGTTAACATGGTTAATAAAACAAGTTTAATTTTTGGATCATTAGTCGTTGGACTGTTGGCTTATTTACTATTTTTTAATTCTCCCACTACACACATAATCAAATTTAGTGATCAAAATCCTCAACAAAGTTCTGGATTAGTTAAACTTGCAGGAGATAAATCGCCATACTACACTTTTAATAATACTGAATATCAAAAAGCAATTAGTGAGAATAAAGTTATTTTACTACATTTTTATGCCAATTGGTGTGGTATTTGTAGGGCAGAACAAACTAGTGCACTTAGGGCATTTAATGCTTTAAACGTTGAAGGTATGGTCGGTTTTAGAGTTAATTTTGGGGATTCTGAAACTGATAGTTTTGAGGAGGCCTTAGCAAGAGAATTTAATGTGCCTTATCAACATACTAAAGTTATTGTCAAAAATGGTGAAGTTTTACTAAAGGATTTGAATGCGTGGAATGAAATTGTATTTACTCAAAAAATTAATGAAGTACTCTCATAGTTTTATTATTGAGTTTTTCTTAAAGTAATTGTTTGGATCTACTTTGATTTTTCTGTATAGGTCTTTTGGTACGCCAATATCTGCCACATATTTTTTGGACTTTATTTTTTTACAACCAATTTTTGGTAAACTCAAAAACAAAATACTATGTGGTTTGATGTGTGTATTGTAAATGATTCCTTTGTCTGTATCGATTCCTGAGGGAACATCACATGCAATTATTGGTCTTTTCGAATTATTTGAGATATCAATTACATCTTTAAATTTACCTCGTGGCTCACCTTTCAAGTTATATCCAATCAAACAATCATAAATTAATTTTGTCTCCTTTAATTCAGATTTTAGTGTTTTAATTGATGTAAAAATAGGAATTTTTAGTTTTTTTGAAATTTCAAGGTGTCTTTTGGATGGACCTTTTAGTTGTTTATCTATTAAGAATATCTTTGGAGAAAAACCAAAATTAAGTAAGTGTCTTGCAGCAGATAATCCATCCCCTCCGTTATTTCCCTTCCCCACTAAAATTAGAACGTCTTTCTTTTTTGGATATTTTAGTCTTACAAATTCTGCCATCCTGTATCCTGCATTTTCCATCATCATAATTACAGAAATTTTATAGTGATTTACCATTAAACTATCTAACTTTGAAATTTGAGCTTTACTCACCCAGGGGACCATATACTTCTTATTTTAATCAATTATTAAAAGGTGTCTTAATGATTTATTTACTCACAACTTATGACACAACTTGGACAAATTTCGGGTAAGTTATTTGTATCTACAAACTCAGGAAATGGACTTTTTACTGAATTTAATCCAAATTTTACATATGCATAACTTGAAGCCATCATAGTTGTTGGATAATTAATTTTTGAACATTCATAACTAAAAGTTTGATTTAATTGTGTGAGTTGTGTATCTAACCAAATTTTTTGAGATTCCATCGGCAATAAACTGTCAACAGTACCATAGTTAAGCAGATAATATGCTTCCCTTGAAAAGAATAAAGACATAGAAATAATAAGTGCAATTAAAAGTTTTCTATACTGCTTTTTTTCACTTAATTTTTTGAACACTAAAAATATGACTAGTGGTGCAAGGGAAGCTGCACGCGTGTTTTTTAGTATGGGAATTATCCAAAGAAAACAAGCACCCGTCCCAGTACAAATTAAAGCTTCACTAAACAAAAGGGGGATAATTTTTACAAAATTAAATGAGAGTAGTAAAAATGGTGCAGCTTGAAACAGATTAAAAAAACCAACTAAAGAAGTGTCATGTACCCACTTAGTGAAGGCTGCATTTTGAATTAAAAAAATAAAGTATGGAAAAATTAGGACTAATCCACTAAAAGCTGATTTGATTTCTTTTCCTGAAAGAAGGATTAAAGGGATTATTAGTGTTGGATGATGTAAATATGATAGTGCCGCAAAAATGACTTTTTGTTTTTTACTTTTAGTCATAAAGAAAAGCGCTGCAAACATCGTTGCAGTCATCTCTAAAACTCTTCCCGTCTTAAAAAACCACCAAAATGCAAAGGGTGTTCCTAAAACTGATAGCACTACTAATTTATCTTGTTTAAAGACTTTAGTTGATAATTGATAAAAAAGTAGGATGTAAAATAAAATAGCTAAAACAAATCCAGTTTTTATACCAAAAAAGAGACTAAAAAAGGCAGATGTAACAAAGAATCCTGGTGCGTTTTTTGTACAAATATTGTAACCAGTCCAATTTCCAATTGAATTACAACCGTTTTCAAGCATAATTTTTGTACCTGTAATGTGTGATGCATAGTCCCAGTAATTTGCGAGAGGCCACTCAAAAAAGAGCCTTAAAGGAATTATTAATGAATATGCGAAAACTGCTAATAAAATGAGGTAAATTATTTTTTTCTCATCCACAAAATGGTTTGCCACCCCATGTATATAACGTATTAGACTGTTTTGATTGTGTATATCTTACCACGAAAATAGTTTTTATTCACCACTTTTTTCCATTAGTGTCAAGAGGATCTATTATCACGTACATTGGACCTATGCATAGTTTTAAGACAGGTCAACTTTTTGGGGTCGTAGACGCCCAACAATATGCTAAAAACATTGCAGAAACGCTAGGTATTGATGCACTTTTTTATGATATTTTAATTGGAAAACCAACTAAAGATGATAGGAATATAGCTAATGACGTAGTACTATTACATTCTAAGTCAGATACAGTTTCAGATCTTGCAACTGATTTTCAATATTTTAGTGCTAATAGCTTAGAATCTGCACTCTTTGGGTGTGATCCTAAAAAAACCAAAATACTCCTAGATGAAGCTCAGTTTGAGGTTGGTGGTGATTTGGCCGCTACCATTAGAGATTTGTCTGAAGATGGTTTTGAATTTCATATATCCCTTCTTAGTACAAATTACACTGGATATGCCTTTAATGAACAGTCTAAAGATATTCTAGCATATTCAGATGAGATTATTTTTTCTGCTAGGGCATATTGTTTGAATTGTAATGAAAACAATCCAAACGAGCCACAAGTTGCATCAAAAACACTTTTAAAAGATGATGGGAAGCCCAAAGAATTCATCGAGGGGCCTTTTGAATTAGTTGGGGATGCTGGGTTTTATGCAGTTTGCAGGCGACATCACTATGTTCCAGGAAAAGACAAAGTAAGACATTCTAACTACTTTGAAATTGATGATTTAGATGTTGAAGGAACTATTTTGGTGGTTAATGACACTCTTGGTGTATCTAAAGATTTAGATTATTCATTATCGATAAATGATATAACTTCTAGACTTAAAAACGGTGAAAAAAAGATTATTTTATCTAATCTTGAAAATTTAGATGAAAAACCTGAAGTATATGCTAGATTTTTAGATGATATCTCAAGTAAAGGTTACCAAGTTGTGGTTTTGGGCAGCTCCCTTGATGCTAACAATAAACCAGACAAATACTTAAGGGAAATATTACCTATGGCAAATAAAGTCATCACTACTAAAGTTGGCTCTAATGGGAATGGTTTATCTTAAAAAATAACATCCTCACTTTGTTTTATTATTGAAAAATTCAACTAATAAGTTATTTTTTCCAAAACCTAAAATCTTTTCAGTTATATCTGAATGATTTGTTGGTATGGTTTTTAAGTTTGTTGAAACTTTTTTTGCATATTTTAATGGTGCAAGTTGATCAAATTTACCTGAGATTACTAATACTTTATTTCCAAGATCCTCAATATTTTTTGCAACGTTAATTTGTCCGTTCCATACGACACCGCCAAAGAATGCTTCCCACCTCTGGCTTAGTATCTCCTCAATTCTTGATTCAATTTTTTCTCTTGGATAATCTGGTGATGTATTAGTTTTATATGTATTTTTAAAAAATTCATAAGGTGTTACTTTTCCGTTAGTTACAGTTTTCCAAACCATCTTTGCGAAGAATTTAGATGAATTTCTTTTTGATATGACTGGTACAACCATTACAGTTTTTTTAACACGTATATCATTTATTGCCAATTCAGATGAAATATTTGCACCCATTGAAAGTCCGGCGCAATGATATTCATCTATGTTTAATTCATCAATTATTTTTTTTATTGAACTTATTAGAGTGTTCATTCTTGGTGTCCAATATGTTGAACTACCATGACCTGGGATATCAACTTCAATTACCTTAAACCCCGATTTGACTAACTGATTTGTATATAATTTATTTCGTTGATGATCCATTAACATGCCGTGTATAAACACAACTGGGAAACCCTCACCTCTAACTTTAAAACCAATTTCTTTGTTTTTATAGCTGATTTTCTTCACAAAAGAAATTATAGTCCTTAGATTTATACTTTATTAAATAAAAAAAAGAAAAAGAACTACCTCTTTTTAGTTCGTGTAGTTCTTTTAGCTTTAGACTTTCTAACTGCTGTTTTTCTGGTTGATTTTTTCTTAGTAGTAGCCCGTTTAGTTGTCTTTCGCTTTACTGGTCTTTTAGTAGTCTTTCTTGTAGTCTTCTTGACCGTTTTCCTTTTAGTCGTTGGTTTTCTTGTAGTCTTTCTTTTTGTAGTTTTTTTAATAGTTCGTTTCTTAGTCGTTGGTTTTCTTGTAGTTGTCTTCTTTACAGTTCGTTTCTTAGTACTCGTTTTTCTTTTTACAGGTTTTCTAGTAGTAGTTCTTTTAGTAGTCTTTCTTGTAGTCTTCTTGACCGTTTTTCTTTTAGTCGTTGGTTTTCGTGTAGTTTTCCTTTTAGTAGTCTTTCTGGTTGTAGTTTTTTTCTTTACGGGTTTTCTAGTTGTTGTCCTTTTAGTTATCTTCTTTGCTGTTGTCTTTCTTGTAGTTGTCTTCTTCTTTACTGTCGACACCCTACGTGTAGTTTTTTTCTTTACAGCTGTCTTTCTAGAAGTCTTCTTTGCCGTGGTTTTTGATTTTTTAACTGGCATATTTTTTCACCTAAAGCATTTGCTTTAGAACTTATGCGTCGATTTTTTATTTATCCGTTTCTAATGAAAAAAACACCGTCTGGCCAATCAAAACTTTCTACTTTTGATACTAAATCATCTTCGTTTATTTCATAAAGACCAATTTTATCCTTTCCTGAGATTACTTTAAAATTAAATGTCAAGTCCCCAACTTTTTTGAAATTGTTTGGAATGTATCCTAAGAACCAATCATCATAAATTGCTGCAATCGATACATCTTTTGATACGTTGTAAACTAGTTTGGAACTATATTCCCCTTTAATTTTTGAATCTAATATTTCATTATTTCCAAGACCAAATAAATCTACTATTTTAGTGTTTGAGTAAAATGAAGTAGTGCCAATGTCATTTAATGCAACCGAATCAAAATTATTTTGTTTTATGAATTGAGACAGACTGTACTGTTGGATGTATATGTCGTGTGGCGCACCAACTGCCCTTACTAAATATAAACTAGACATTAAAATCGTTGGTAGAAGCGCTAAAACCACGATAGGTTGAATTTTTTTGTATAGTCTTTTCATATCAATATTTGAAAATTGGAGTACAAAAAGAGCTTGAAGATATGCAAAGTAACGAATATCAATGGTACTTATTTGAGCATGTATTGCACTCGATAATAAATAAATTATACCTAATTTTTTTGATATTTTATTGTTATTTATTGAGATGTTTGATGCGGTTATTAAGTATTGTGCCAAAAAGAATGCATTAGTCATGAGTGTGTAAGGGAATCTAAACAAAATTCTGAAAATACTTAAGCTGGAAGTTATTTGGTGTGGTGACTTTGCAAGTATTGATGTGGGGAGTAAACGTCCTGTAAATTGATAATGTAAAAACAACAAACAAATGGTTGTAACTATTGGAATTAAAATTGCTAGTTTTTTTGTTTTAGATTTGCCCACAAAGAAAAAACCAGATGCAACCAAAAACAACCCCTCAAGACGTATTAAGGGTAATGTAAAAGCTGATAAAAGTAATAATTTTGTACTCGGTTTTTCTTTTAGAATTTCGGTGACAAAAATTATTGATACTAAAATTTGAAGAGTGTGTTCCATTCCTGAAATTACAATAAATGGAATAAAACCTAAAAACAAGAATGCTAATATTTTATCTAGAGTTAATCTATATTCTTTTTGTGTGTACCAAATTATTCCAATTAAAGAAATCAAATTTATTAACAATGGAACAATGTCAGATACATTAACTTTGTAGACTAAACACAATATAGCAGGATACAAAAATGAACTTGTTGCACTCACAACCTCATCACTATTAATTCCCCAATTGTTATGCAGTGCACAGTTTTTTGCAACACCCATGTGAATATATGCGTCATCAAGACCATATACTAGGTTTGAATCATTCCATAAATATTGTGAAAAAATTAAAGCTAATACCAGAGTTATTGGAACTAAAATTACTTTATTCACAAAAGTAAAGGTTTTTTGATTTTATATAGAAAACTACTCATTAAGTCTTTTTTTAAGTGCTGACACTTTATCGCGTAATTCTATTGCAAGTTCAAATTCTAAGTTATTGGCAACCCTATTCATTTGATATTCTAAATCAATTATCATGTTTGGTATGTCTTTTTTGGCAATATGTTTGGTATCTTTAACATCCGTTATTTTCTCTTGTTTTACGGGTTTTATGATGGTTTTTGGTGTTATATTGTGTTCTTTATTGAATCTAATCTGGATATTTCGACGTCTTTTGGTTTCTTCCATGGCTTTTTTAACACTTTTAGTAATTTTGTCTAAATAAAGTATGACTTTACTTTCACTATTTCTTGCGGCTCGACCAATGGTTTGTATTAGACTTTTTTCATTACGTAAAAACCCTTCTTTATCTGCATCAAGAATACCAATAAACGCAACTTCAGGAATGTCTAATCCTTCTCTAAGAAGATTAATTCCAATGAGACAGTCAAACTCACCAAGTCTGAGTTGTCTTATAATCTCACTTCGTTCAAGTGTCTGTATTTCTGAATGAAGGTAGCGTACTTTTACACCCTTAAGACTCAAATACTCAGTTAGTTCTTCTGCGAGTCGTTTAGTTAAGGTTGTTACGAGTGATCGATATCCCTTTTTTGTATTATCTTCAATTTCTTTGATTAAATGTTCCATTTGTCCTTTTATGGGGTGTGTTAAAACTTTTGGATCAATTAAGCCAGTTGGTCTAATTATTTGTTCAACTACTTGATCACTTTTTTCAATCTCAAAATTATCGGGTGTTGCACTGACATAAATCACATTTTTTAAGAATTTTTGAAATTCCTCAAATTTTAGTGGACGGTTATCAAAGGCACAAGGGAGTCTAAATCCGTAGTCAACTAGCATCTTTTTTCTACTATAATCACCTTTATACATCCCCCGAACTTGAGGTAGCATTTGGTGGCTCTCGTCAATTATGATCAAAAGATCTTTTGGGAAATAATCAAGTAAACAGTAAGGTCTTTCTCCTTGTTTTCGATTATCTAAATATCTAGAATAGTTTTCAATACCTTTACAGTATCCGAGTTCTTTTATCATCTCAAGATCATAGTTTGTTCGTTGTTTTAATCTATGCTTTACTAATGGATCTGAAATTGTTGGTAGTATTTCTATAAGTTCTTTTTTTATGGCTTTAATTGCCCTTTCTTGGGTTTTAGTGTCAGTTACAAAGTGGTTGGCTGGAAAAAGATAGTACTTTTCAAGATTTTGAGTTCTTGTAAAATTTTTAGTCTCAATTATTTCTAGATTTTTTATTGAATCAACACCGAGTGTAAAACGAATTATTTCTTGTGAATAACTTGGAATTATATCAATAACATTTCCCCTCACCCTAAAATTTCCGGGTTTTAACTCAAGTTCATTTCTTTCAAATCCTAAATCAAGAAAAACACCCATGAGTTTTTTACGACTTATTTTTTGATTTATTTTAAAAATAGTTGCAAGTGATCTGTAACTTTTTGGATTACCAAGACCATATATTGCTGATACGCTTGCGACTATTATAGTATCTGATCTAGTTAGGAGTGCTTCTGTTGCTGAGAGTCTCATTTGCTCAATTTTTGGATTTATTGCTAAATCTTTTTCAATATAAGTATCTGTTGAAGGAACATATGCTTCGGGTTGATAATAATCGTAATAACTTACAAAATATTCAACTCGATTTTTTGGAAAAAAATCCTTTAGTTCTTGGTAAAGTTGAGATGCCAGAGTTTTATTATGTACTAAAACTATGGTTGGTTTGTTTAGGGTTTGTATTACATTACTTATGGTGAAAGTTTTTCCACTCCCCGTAACTCCCAATAAAACTTGTTTAGTCTTATTTTTACTAAAACCTTTTAGAATTTTTTTAATTGCTTTTGGTTGGTCTCCTGAGGGACTAAAGTTTGACACCAACTCAAATTTTTGTTTACTCACCTTTCATCCCCTTACTTCTTAGTAACCTATGATACTTTACTGCAAATCTATGTGCTTCATCTCGCCCCAAAATTAAAAGCTTTAGCGCTAGTGAATCTTTTTTTAGT
This sequence comes from Candidatus Altarchaeota archaeon, assembly GCA_018220935.1. Lineage (GTDB taxonomy): Archaea > SpSt-1190 > SpSt-1190 > SpSt-1190 > SpSt-1190 > JAAOXX01. Next base: position 32,888 of record JAAOXU010000005.1, read on the forward strand.
CTTAGTGGCTTACTTTTATTTGGTAGATAAACTTCTTCAAATTGTTTAGCTAATCCAATTATTGGTAACTTTAAACTTAGTTCATTGAGTGCTTTTAGTGCTGCATTCAATTGACCTATACCACCATCAATTACAATTAAATCAGGAAAGTCGTCTTTTGACTCTTTTAACCTCGTGTAGCGCCTTTTTACTATTTCATAAATACCTAAAAAGTCATCATTTGACTGAAACGATTTCATTTTGAATTTTCTATAATTTGATTTGTCTGGTTTTGCATCTGTAAATCGCACCATTGCACCTACAACATTAGTTCCGCCAGTGTGAGAAACATCAAAAGTTTCAATTATTTTTGGTGTTGAATTAAGATTTAATTCGGTTTTTAAGCTACTAACCATTGTGTTTTGTTTTAGAAAACCAACTTCAATATTTCGTTTAACTAATTCAAGTAACTCTTTTTTGGCACCTGAACGTGGAACACTTAAACTAACTTTTTTACCTCTAATTTTTTCGAGATATTTTTTTATTGATAGATCATTTAGTTTTTTTGGAATTATAATTTCTTTAGGTACTGGATTTTCAGAATAATACGCTTTTAAGAATTCTTCAAAAAAGTTAACACCCCCTTCAAATGAAAATTCGTTTTTTGTGGTGAGTACGCCTTTTTTGAGATTAAAAACTATTGTGTAGACTTTCCCCTCACTTAAAATATAATTAATTACATTCTCGTCATGTTTCTTTTCTCTTTCCATATTTTGTTTAATATTTAAGTATTTTAGAGCGTCTATTTGATCCCTTCTCGTTTTTGCAGTCTCAAATAAAAGTTTTTTACTAAAAGTGTTCATTTCAGTTTCAAGTTGTTCTATTAGTTTTGTTGTCTTTCCGTCTAAAAACCTTTTTACTTTTTTTGCGTTTTTCTGATATGTGCGTTTGGATATTTTTCCTTCACAAGGTGCATCACATAGTTTGATGTGAAACCTTAAACAGGCTCTTTTTGGCATTTTGTTACACGTTCGTATTCCAAAATTATTAGTGAGAAGTTTTCTTAAAATTTCTCTATATTCCCCACTTGTGAATGGACCAAAATATTTACCCTTTAATTTTTTATTTCTTACAGTGAGTAATTTTGGAAAATTTTCGTCAGTCAAAACTAAGTAAGCGTATCTTTTACTTTCTTTAAGATCTATGTTAAATTTTGGTTTGTGTTTTCTTATCAAATTGTTTTCTAAAATTAAGGCTTCTACTTCATTTTTTGTAACAAAAAAATCAACACTTTGTATTTTTGATGCTAAAACTCTTGTTTTTTGATCTTTGTAGGTCGTCTTAAAATACGATTTTATCCTTTTTTTGAGTGATTTGGCCTTCCCAATGTAAATTATTTTTCCATCTTTGTTTTTGAATAAATAGCAACCTGGGTCTTTTGGGGGTGTTGTTGTATCCACAAAATTTTCATATTTTTTCACTTAAAAATCTCCTAAAACCTTGCGTAAATACTGTCCCGTGTAACTAGTTGATATTTTAGCAACTTTTTCAGGAGTCCCACTCGCAATCAATTTTCCGCCTCCTTCCCCTCCTTCAGGTCCAAGGTCAATTAAGTAGTCTGCATTTTTTATTATGTCTAAGTTATGTTCAATTACAATTACAGTATTACCTTTTTTAACTAATTCTTGTAAAATGTTAACGAGTCTGTTTACGTCATCAAAGTGGAGTCCCGTTGTGGGTTCGTCAAGAAGGTAAATAGTTTTTGAATTAGTTTTTTTTGCAAGCTCTCTTGTTATTTTTATTCTTTGGGCCTCACCGCCTGACAAAGTAGTTGAAGGTTGACCTAGTTTAATATAACCTAAACCAACTCGATATAAAGTCTTTAGTTTTCTTCTTATTAACGGAATATTTTCAAAAAACGTTAGTGCTTCATCAACACTCATATTCAATATTTCACTTATGTTCTTACCTTTGTAATCAATATCAAGTGTAGCTTCGTTGTATCTTTTACCTTTACATTCTTCACAAGTTACATATACGTCTGGTAAAAAATGCATTTCAATTTTTATGAGTCCATCCCCTCTACAATTCTCACATCTTCCTCCCGAAACATTGAAACTGAATCTACCGGGCTTATATCCATTTAATTTTGCACCTCTTGTTGCTGCAAATAAAGTTCTAATATCATCAAAAACTTTTGTGTATGTTGCAGGATTACTTCGGGGAGTACGTCCTATTGGTGATTGATCAATCATTATGACTTTTCTTACGAAATTTGGAATTTTTACTGATTTAATTTCAGTTATTAAGTCCTTTGACTTCATAAGTTCCTTTTTTAGGACTTTGTGAAGCACCTCATAAATTAGGGTGCTTTTTCCGCTACCACTAACACCTGTAACTACAGTAAATAGGTCTGTTGGAAACTCTACATCCAAATTTTTTAAGTTGTGTTTTGTTACACCATTTAGTCTTAAAAATTCGCTTGGTTCTCTTCTTGTTTTTGGGATTGCTATTTTTTTCTTACCGCTGAGGTACTGACCCGTTAAAGATTTGGGATCTTTTATTATGTGTTTTGGTGTACCTTCACTAACTATATGGCCTCCATGAATTCCTGCTCCTGGACCTAAATCTAGTACATGATCTGCTGCTAAAATGGTTTCTTCATCATGTTCGACTACAATTAAGGTGTTTCCTATGTCTCTTAATTGAAGTAAAGTCTTAATTAATTTATCATTATCTTTTTGGTGAAGACCAATGCTAGGTTCATCTAAAACATATATAACGCCCGTTAGATTAGCTCCAATTTGTGTTGCAAGTCTAATTCTTTGGGCCTCACCACCTGAAAGAGTACCTGAACTTCTACTAAGTGTAAGATAATTTAATCCAACATTTTTTAGAAAACTTAATCTCGATTTAATTTCCTTTGTAACTTGCTTTACAATTTTTTTATCTGTCTCACCTAGTTCTAATTTTTTGAAAAACTGTAATGAATCGCTAATACTCATATTTGTAATTTCAATTATGTTTTTATCTGAAACTTTTACTGATAAAATTTTTCTCTTTAATCTTTTACCATTACATACACTACAATGGTGAGTGCTCATAAATTTTTCAATTTCACGTCGTCTATAATCACTTTTAGTTTCTTTGTATAATCTTCTTAAATTTGGTACAACACCTTCCCAATATCCCCTAAAATTAAATTCAGACTCCTTGTTTTTTGATTTAAATTCAAATTTGAGTTTATGGTCACTTCCATAAAGTAAGGTTTTTAGTTGTTTTTTTGTTAGTTTATTTATTGGATCAAAAATACTAAACCCATATTCTTTTGCAACAGCAGCGAGTTGTTTACCTCTAAAGCTTGATACTGCATTCCCGTAGGGCTTTATTGCACCATCTGCAATTGACATATTTTTATGTGGTATGACTAATTCCGGATTTACTTCTTGTCTAAATCCTATACCGTGACAATCCCCGCAAGCTCCAAATGGACTATTAAAACTAAACATTCTTGGTTGAAGTTCTTCAAATACGAGTCCACATTCTGGACAGCTCAAATCTTCACTAAAAAGTTCATCCTTTTTTTTATTTAATATAATAAGTAAACCGTTTCCTTTTTTTAGGGCAATTTCAACTGCCTCATTTAATCTTTTATGGTCGCTTGCATTAAATTTATCAACAATTAATTCAATATCATGTTTTTTGTATCTTTCGAGTTTTGGTTTTTCTTCAGTTGATTTCATTTTTTTATTAATTCTGACTTGAGTATAACCTTCCATTTTTAAGTCTTCAATTAACTGCTCGTATGTTCCTTTTTTTTGCATTACAATTGGAGCTAAAACTGTTACGACTTTACCTTGATACTTAGTGAAAATATCTTTTGAGATTTGTTCTGGTGATTTTTTTTGTATTGGGATGTTATGATCAGGACAATGTGGAGTTCCAATTCTTGCAAAAAATAATCTTAAATAATCGTAGATTTCTGTTACAGTTCCAACAGTACTTCTAGGATTCTTACTTGTGGTTTTTTGTTCAATACTTATTGCTGGACTTAAACCTTCAATACTTAAAACATCAGGCTTACTCATTAATCCCAAAAACTGACGAGCATAGCTACTGAGACTCTCAACATACCTTCTCTGCCCTTCAGCATAAAGGGTGTCAAAAGCAAGACTACTTTTTCCACTACCACTAAGGCCTGTAATTACAGTTAATTGGTTTTTAGGTATGACTACGTTTATGTTTTTGAGGTTGTGTTCCTTTGCGCCTTTTACTATGATTTTATTTATCATTGACAGAGTTAATTTTTCTACAGGGTATATAAAAATTGTTAGGAGTTTGCCCTAATAATTTATAAACTATCAGTTTAACAGTGTTTATGGTAATTAATACATCTGAAATTATAAAACAATTAAATTGGCGATATGCTACAAAAGAGTTTGATACTTCAAAAAAGCTGTCTAATGAGCAATTAGAACTGGTTTTTGAGTCTCTTAGACTGTCTCCTTCCTCGTTTGGTCTTCAAGCTTGGAAGTTTGTAGTTGTTAGTGATCAAAAACTAAAAGTTAAGCTAAAACCGCATGCATGGAATCAAAGTCAAATTACTGATGCATCTCAGATTGTGGTACTTTGTAGACTTGAAAATCTAGATAAAACTTATGTTAAAAAATACATTGAACATGCGGCTAATACTAGGGGCGTTCATTTGGAAAATATGAAGGGTTATGAGCAAATGATTTTGGGTGGTATGAAAACCAAGAGTGAGGGTGAAATTAATGAGTGGATGAGCAAACAAGTATACATTGCTCTTGGGATGCTTATGGCAAACTGTGCTGCTGTTGGTATTGATGCGTGTCCAATCGAAGGCTTTGACAAAAAAAAGTTTGATGAAATTCTTGAACTTAAAACTTTGGGTGTGACATCTCAAGTTGTTTGTGCTGTTGGATTTAGATCAAATAATGATAAATATGCGAGTATGAAAAAAGTTAGATTTGATAAAGAAGACATAATCACCTTAAAATGATTTTTTGAAAACTTTTAGTGTTTGGTTTGAGACCGCATCCCAGCTATTTACGTGAATGTTAGTTAGTTCATATGTCAATTTATCCATTGCAAGTTGTAAATCGTTTGAATTTTTTGAATTAATTAACACACAACCATTCTTACCTTCAATAGTTTCAGGGATACCGCCAACACGAGTTCCAATAATTGGCAATTTCATGGCTAGGGCTTCAAGTAATACTAAGGGTAAACCTTCATTAATACTAGGAATTACTAAATAATCTACGGCTGCATAATACTCGCGTAATTTTTTCTTGTCATACACCGGTCCAATATACTTTATATTCTTGGGTAGATTTTTCAATAAATATTCTTCCTCGCCACTTCCTATGATTAAAAGATCTGACTTTGATTTTTTTGCTGCAGAAATTAAATAGTTTAAGCCCTTAATTGGCATGAATTTACCTACAAAGAGTCCAGTTTTTTTAGTTAGTTTTAATTTTTTTCTTAATCGAGTTCTATTTGTCTTCTTTGGTGAAAAAAACGTGGTATCTACACCATTTGGTAATATATTTAGATTCCTCAGTGTGAAAGCTTTCATATGATATTTTGATATTGAAATTAATTGATCACAGCTATTCATTACGAATTCTTCTAGTAACCAAAATAAAGGCACCATATGCCATTTTCTTTGTGTCACCATATTTTCTGTCATAGTTCCATGCATAGTTAAGACTTTTTTGAAATTAGAAAAAACGAACGGAATTATGGTTGAGGTGTTATGAAAATTAACCACATCTATTTTTTTATTTTTAATATATGTTTCAACTAGGTGTTTTGATTTTAGAAATCCTCTAAAACTTGTTGAATCGGGGATAACTAATACATCATCCCAAAAATCCTCAAATTCAGTGTTTTGGGGTCTTTTTCTAACTATTAAGTAAACTTGATGGTTTTTTTTCATACGTTTTGCAAGTTCTCTTACAACATTCTCAACCCCACCTAATTTCATATACTGAGTTAAAAAAAATGCAATTTTCATAATAATCCCTTTATGCCGTCTTCTAATTTAATTTTGGGTGAAAAGCCCAAATCCTTTTTTGCTAGTTCATTAGACATAACATATTTTATTTGTGATTCTTCAACTTCAATATGTTTTATTTCTAAATTAGTTTGTGATAATTTTAATATTAGTTTTGCTAATTGATTTATTGAAATATTTTTTGAAGTTGAGATATTATACAAGCCCCGTCCTGAATTAATGGCTAAAAGTATGGCATCAATAATATCATCTATGTGGATAAAATCCCTTTTTTGATTTCCACTTGACCAAATGCTTAAGGATTCTTTAGTTTTGATTTTTTTTATAAATTTGTTTATTATTCCTGAGCCACTAATTCCATATGCATTTGAAAATCTTAAAATTACATTTGGTGTTCTTGAAGCTAATACAATTTTTTCACCTTCAACTTTAGTGATACCATAATAATTATCGGGATTTGTCTTAGTTTTTTCAGTCACTTTACCTTTCTCAGATGAACTATATACCGCAGCACTTGAAGGGAATATAATTTTTTTACATTCTTTTTTTTCAGATGCGTTAACTACATTTTGAGTCCCCATTATGTTTACGTCAAAATATTTTTCTTGCATTTCATCTGATTCATGAGCGTTAATTAATGCAGCTAGATGTACTATTATGTCCCCTTTTTCAAATTCGTTTTCGAGTGCTTCTTTATTAGTTATATCTACAACTGTTGCGTCACCATTTTTTGAATTAATGTCTAAAACCTTAAACTCCCTTTTTAGTTTCTTTAATCTTTTAACAAGCGCAGTCCCAATAAATCCAGAACCACCAGTAATTACTATCACGAATATATTTTCCGCAATTCTTTAAATTATTATTTTTTTCCAACAAGAAGCAAATAATAGCCAAACCATTGGTCAAAAGGCGTTCTTATTTCTTTATTTTTAGACTTAAACAGCCTCTTTAAGGGATTTATGAAATTTAACGATTCAACAAAACCACCCCCAAAAACTTCAACATTTTTTGAGAATTTTAGTGAGTTAGTCTTTAGTTCTTTGTGTGTGAATGGTATTTCTAAACCAAATTGCCATCTCCCTACTAATTTAGATAAAAACATCCAAATTCTGTACGGAAAACAATACGCATTTGGAACTCTGATAAACGAAATACCACCTGTCTTTAGGGGTGAGAAATGAGACTTTATTATTTGGATTCTTTTCTTACCTTTAAAGTGTTCAGCCAAGCCAAAAGACATGGATATATCAAATTTATTTTTTAAAGTTTTATCTAGATTGAGTGCATTTGCTTCAACAAACTTTGCTTTCAATCCATTTTTTTTAAAATTCTTTTTTGCAACGTCAAGGGCCCTTTTTGAATAATCTAATACTGTAACTTCGGCCCCTCTCAACGCAAATAACATGGATGCAAAGCCACTTCCGGCCCCAATTTCAAGTACTTTTAAACCTTTAAACGATTTGAATTTACTTAAAATTTCTTCACTCATAATTTTCCACGTTTTAGTTGATTTTTCCGTGGTTAGATGCTTTTTATCATGAATTGAGGGAATATTATCCCAAACAGAATCCCAAACCCCGGGTGTATTTATTTTCATAACTACATACTTGTGATTTGAACTTTAAATTAATTAACGTAATAACACATAAGTAGTGAGCTTAGCTTAGTAATTTGTGGCAAATTTAATTAGAATTCTGTCTGGCCTCTTAATGATTGCAATAGGTAATATTTTTGAGGTTTTTCCATTATTGGTTTTTGGATCCCTTTTATTTTTTAATGGACTCTTTTACAAGAAAAAAGATGATGGGAAAAAGTTTGTACCACATAGAGAAGAATTACCAATGGATGAGGCAATTGTTGCTGAAATGAAACGAGACATGGGTGATGATTTTGTGCCACCTAAACCTAAGGAAGAAGAAAAGAAACCTGAAGATAAAAAAGAAGATGAATCTGAAAAAACTCCTGAAAAGCAAGAAGACGGTGAACAAAAAAATGAAGAAAAAGATAAACTTGCTTAATTATTAATGTAAAATATTTTTAAGGGGGTGGATAACGACATATTGTGTCTTTATCAAAGATAGTTTTCACAGGTGGACCTGCTAGTGGTAAAACAACTTTACTAAATGAAACTAAAAAGTTCTTTAAAAAACAAGCTAAAATTGCCTGTTTTATTGATGAAGTTCCAAGAGATTTATTGAAAGAAGCTAAAATTACTAAAACGCGAGCAGTTCCTTGGGATTGTTATCATACTTTTGAGCTTAAGACTATGAGAGTTCAAATTCAAAGAGAAAATAAGTGTAAAGGTTTGACTTTTCTAGATAGATCTGCAATTGATGTTATTGCATATTACAAGCTTTTAGGGGGTCTTCCACCCAAATTTTTAGTAGATATCGCAAGAAAGAGAAAATATGACCAAGTATTCTTTTTGGATTTACTTCCATTTACAATTGATGCAGAAAGATATGAGACGTCACAAGAAGAAGCAGAAAAGATTTCAAAAGTTATTGCTAAAACGTATGAGATGTTTGGGTATGAACTTTTAAGAGTCCCAGTACTCCCCATCCCCAAACGACTAGATTATGTATTAAAACGTGCTAAGCTCTAATCACTTGAAAATACTACATCTAACCAATCTACAATATCTGATATAAAACTAAATATTGACTTTTTAAAGTGTTCTTTATCAAACTCTGCAAATTCTGGAAATTCTTGATTGAATGAATCAACTACTTGGACTTGTCCTTCCTCTGATTCAATTATTTGTGAGGTCTTTGTTGCTCTTGTTTCAACAGTCTGAGTTATTGTATCAGTCATTACTTCACCTTCCATGGGTTCAGGCATTCCAGCTGCGGAGTCATACATCATACGAACAGGTCCAAAATATTGACCTTTTGGTACAATCCACTTAGTAATTGACCAGTCACTAACTTGAACTATGTTTTTAGTTAATTCATCAAGTTTGATTATTGCTTCTTCTTCATTATCTAAATCAATTTGAACTCGTGCAAATACTGCATTTTTTGTAATTACAACATCTCTCATTTGTGTGGGGGGATACATCATTTTCTCATCTGCACTCGTTATTTCTGCAAAGTTGTCTTTGACAAATAATTGAATATACGGATTTCCGATGTTAACACTTACAGTGTCTCCATAGTAATTTTTATTCATCCGGTCTTCAACAAGTTCCATATTGCTTAATTCACTTTCACGTAATTTCAAATTACTTGCTTTTTTAGTGCCTTCAAAATGAGCATAAATGTTTTCTTCATCTGCTGCAAAGGTTCTATAGTCTATTTCTCTAAGATCTGGAATTATACTTTCTCCAAAGAACCTACTAGTGATTTCTGAAATATAAGTTTCTGCGTCACTGACAAAGTCCCCTGCCCTTTTACCGTCAACTGCAACATAAACTTGGGCCACATCACCATCAAATCCATAGACTTGAACACTTATCCAGGCTTCTTCGATTTGTTTGTTTGCAGACAGATGGAATCTGCCTTCTTTTCTGTAAAATCCATGACAATCTTCAATTTCTGTTAAGTAATAGTCATCTCGATTAAGTTCACAATTCAAATTTTTACTTATGGCTTCAAGATCAAAAATACCTTTGGCTTCACCTTCAAATGCATATGCAATATCTTCACTAAAATAAGAAATGTACTCTACTTCATTTGAGACTAACTCTCTTATTTCTGAAGTTTTAACTTTAATTATGACTTCACAATATCCCTGTTGATCATTAAGATATACTTTGTCAAAGTCACTGTAAACTGATTTTAAGCTATTACAGTCAATCTGGGTCGCGCCTTCTTTATTGTATACTGGGTACGCTACTGTATAAAACTCATCGTCCTTTCCACTTGATAGATACTCGACAAATCTCTCTTTTAAGTAATAATCTAACATTTGTGATTCTTTTTCTGAAAATACCGCATCAACATCTTTGAAATCATACATATTAATGGAAACACTAACTATTTTACCATCAATTTCACTATCACTTTGTTTGAAGAAAAGATTTACATTCATATTTTGGTTTTCTTCACCTTTCCAACAATATGTCTCTTTAGTTTTGACAAATTCATATGTACTTAAATCTACTTCTTGTTTGGCTAAAGTTATTGCTCGTTCAATTGTACTATCTGAGACTATACACGAGTCTTCCATGAAAGGTGTTGGCATCATATCAATTCCAACTGATGTCTCCCCAATCATAGTATCTGAAAAACCAAACTGAAACAAAACAAGTAGTGCTAATAATACACGCATAGTTTGATTGAGATTAGCACCTATTTATTCTTAATTCTTGTTAAAAAACCATATAAATAACTCTGTTAGTTTGAATTTATGAAGCAAATCACCGTTGTAACTGCTGTTTTGTTTGCAGTTATAATTGGATATGCTTTAGTAAATCTTGGTGATAATATGACAAATAAAATAGCAGTAATAGACACTAATTATGGGACGATGGAAATTGAGTTATTTGAGGATAGAGCCCCAATAACTACTAAAAATTTTATTGATTTAGCAGAAAAAGGTTTTTATGATAATTTAATATTTCATAGGGTGATAAAAGAGTTTATGATCCAAGGTGGGGACCCAGATGGGCGAGGCACTGGTGGACCTGGATATGAGATTCCTGATGAATTTCATGCGGAATTAAAACACGATAAACCTGGAATTCTCTCAATGGCAAATTCTGGACCTAATACTGGGGGTAGTCAGTTTTTCATAACTCTTATACCAACACCTTGGCTTGATGGTAAACACTCAGTCTTTGGTCAAATAATTAAGGGTGAAGAGATACTTCAGAAAATTGGTGCAGTTCAAACTGGGCCTGGGGATAAGCCACTAACTGATATTGTTATGAAAAAAGTAATTATTAAGTAATTTCGACCTAATGCTTTTATGCACCCGTTAGTTTAGTGTATTGTGAAGTGGACAAGACCTATTAGTTTAGTTTTAGTCACAATAAGTTTGGTTTTATTCTTCAAATTTCTTATTGGTCTTTGGGGTTATACTGTTGATGATGCCTTTATCGTTTTTAGATATGCTGAAAATTTAGTTGATGGGAATGGTTTAGTTTGGAATGTTTCAAGTTTAAGGTCTGAAGGTTATACTAGTTTTTCGTGGCTTATGCTAATTGTCATCGGTCAATTCTTTGGTCTTAATTTGTTGATTTATTCTAAGTTATTGGGACTTCTTTTTTTACTTGGCACCTTGTATTTCTTTTGGAAATTCTCAAAGGAGTTATTTAAGGCTGATTTACAGATTTTTGTATTTTCAGTTGCTTTATTTTTTATGTTATCCAATTCATTTACGGCTTTACACACAGTTGCAGGGCTTGAAACTATCGCATTTTCATTTAGTTTGGTTGCTTTACTTTGGTATGCTTACAAAAATGATATAAAAATACTATCTTATGTTGCCTTGTTTTCAAGTTTAACTAGGCCGGAGGGTATAATTGCATCTTTTACTACGTTTTCACTGATTTTTATTAAATCTAAACATAGGAAAAAACACCTAAAAATTGTTAGTCTTAACTTTTTGTTCCCTCTTCTGCTGTATTTTGTAATTAAATTTATTTACTTTGGACATTTGTTTTCATTACCCATATTTGTAAAAATTCTAAATTATTCTTTTGATAGCATTAAACCAATAATTTTTTTGAGGTTTTTATTTTATGTTTTACCTTTTTTACTTCTTATTTATCTAAACAAAACTTTTCAGAAGTCTAAATTAAGATTGTTACTCCTTGGACCTTTGTCTTACTTAATTTTTTATCCATTCTCAAATCATTGGATGAATTATGGGATGCGTTTGTATTTTCCAGCTTATGCTTTAATTTATCTTTTAACTGCAATTTCAGTTGGGTATTTTCTTAAAAAAAACCAAAAATATTTACGAATTGTAATGCTCTTAGTGGTTCTAGTTTTATTTTTAAATTTTAATTCGATTACAACTTTTATGGCATATTCAAACTTTATGCCACACTATCCAGAAACTGCACTCTACAAAATTGGAATGGCCTTGGGTGATTTTTCAAACTCAGATTTTTTATTAGTAACTAGTTATGCAGGTGCAATTCCATATTTTTCAAAAGTTAATCATGTTGATACTTATGGTTTAACTGATCCAAATATTGCAATAAATGGTGTTGCATCATTTGACTATATTGATAGTATTAAGCCTGATCTCATCTTAGTTTACAATTCTGTCGACAAAGTTCCCGAACAAAACGTGCATCCATTGCCATATGAGTGGCCCTTTATTTTGTATGCACAAGAACATAATTATACGGCTTTACCTGGAATATTGTTTATTAAAGACTATTATTTTATACCTTTAATTAATCCAGAACTCAAAAACGTTGATATTCTAAAAACATCTTTATTTGATGTGTCAGTTTGGTCTAAAACTAATTAGTTTAAAAATATTATTTTTTCAGTTGTTTAAGAGATGCAATGATGATTTTCCAGTGTTGTATTATATGTATTCCAATGAGCAACATAAAAATTGGTTGAAGTATTGCGGGAGTTGTAATCCCTACAAATTTTGATAATACTAATACAACAAAAACTAAAATCATTAGCCAGTCAATAATTAAAATACTTTTTTTCATAATATTACTTAGTTTTAGGTGCATATATGTCTTATTCACAAAAAATAACGGGGGTTATAAGTCACAAAAAACAAGTTCAAACGTATAAAATGACAAAAGAAACAGTGGTGGGAATGAATAATTATGCCCACTTAGGTAGTGATGAGAATGGAGTAACTTATGGTTTAGGGGGTTGTTTAGGCCTCATAATTTTTACTCCAGATCATGGCGCTATAATGCACTATGGCAACACCCCCATCCTTTTATCAAGTCCTTATTATCAACGACTTGTTGGTGTTCTGTCGGGTCAATCATTTTCAGATGCATTGGATGATTTTACACACAATTATCCACAAGTAAAAAATGCGGGGATAAAAAGGGCAGTTGCTTTGTATCCAAAAACGTATACTACCGAAAGTAAGCAGATATTTTATGATATTCTCTTTAATCAACTCGGCGATGATTTAGAATTAAAAGAACTACCTTATGACTTTTCTGAGGATAAAAAAGGACATTTCATATCTTTATCTATGAAAACTGCTAGTTGGGAGTCATCTCTTGGTGGCGGTAGTTTTGAAACTTATCTATGATTCAATAAATCCAATTGGTTTAATTGTTAAGTTTCCCACACCTCTATTTCTTTGGAAAATATTAATACGTATCCATAGTTAATGTGGGAGTCTTGGTAACACGTAATTTTTTCTTAAACCAAAACTAAAATTTACAAATTAAATGGAAAATAATTAAAACGTTATAGTTGATTAAGCGTATGGACGATTATACCGAAGATTATTTTAAATCTCACTCAAATTATAAGTTATCTGGCGGTTATGAGAGTTTAAGAAAAGACGTAATTTTTAGGGTTCGTCTTGTCATAAAAAAATTCTTTAAAAATTTGGACCGAAACGCAAAAGTTCTTTGTATAGGAACTGCTTATGGATATGACGTTGAAGCTTTTTTACAAGAGGGTTTTAAGGATGTTTATGGAATGGATATTTCAAAGCATGCAATAAAAGAAGCAAAGAAGACCTACAAAAATAAGGCTAAATTCTTTGTCGATGATGCAGAAAAACCAAAGGTCAAAGAAAAATTTGATTTGATTTATGCATTTGATGTGGTCGAACACATACCAAATCCCTTAAAGGCGTTGACTAATTGAAAAAAAATTCTAAATAAAAATGGTAAAGTTTTTATCTCAACTTCTGATGCAGTTGGTGTTAATTTCGTCTTTAGATTAGCCAGATTCATAAAGCCTCTAAAGGGCTTAGCTGAAACAATTGATAATGAAATAACTCACATCTCCGTACTTCCAGAATATAAGTGGTTACAATTTTTTTCTTTTGCAGGATATGATGTAGAACAATCAAAAAAAGTTTTTAGTTTAACCAAAAATAAATTATTTATGAATTATATATCTCCAGTTAGGCTACTATTAAATTATGTTTTGAGAGTAAAATGAAACATTACAAAGCTTAATCATGACTAAAGGTCCAAAACCTCAGGATTATTGAGTATAAATTTACAAATAAGGCCGCATAAATTTATTGTAGGCTTCTTTGTTGCCCCAAACATAGTGACTTTGCCCCTTAACTGCCTGCTCAAAGTCTAGGTTGACCATCAAGGCTCTGCCAGACTTATTTTTTGGTACAGCGTATATGAATTCTGGTTCCTCATCAAGAACCTCTTTTACAAGTGCCCTTCCTATTCCCTTTCGTCTTATAGGTTTGTCAACGTCGACATAAGACAAGTATATGCCACCCTGAATGTGACGGTATTCAACTCTTCCCACTTCAGAGTCGTCGACTACTGCCCGAATTGTGACTTTCTTGTTTTTTTGAGTTTTGGTGAACTTCATGGGATCACAAAATTATTTGTAAATTACTTTACCAATGCATAGCTTTGTCTTTTATGTGGCAATCTCGGAACTACAAATTCTATAACATCATCCATAGATGCAACCGGTCTTCTTTTACTGATTAACCCGGTCTTTTCAAGTAAGTATAAATCGTCTGAAATTTGTTTTGTGTGTTTTTTATTAATATTATAGTCAAAGACGGCAGTTTCTGGGCAATCATATGTCCCCCCTTCGTTCATAAAGTAAAGTCCACGGTTCCCAAATTTATGTAATCCGCTGGCTATTCCACTTATTGTTTGTCCTGCTGTTTGTCCTGTTTCTCCAATTTCATTTAAGGGCGTTTCTAAAACAAATTCTCCATTTTCATTGTATTTGGCCACCAAACTATTTGAGTATGAATCAACTTCACCTTCGTTTTTTTCTCTTACAACCCGTTCTATTGACTCTTTGATTTCATGATACCTTTTGTCTGATTTTTTATTTTTAAGAAGATATTCGGTGCGTGTCTCCCAGTGTTCATCATTGTTCCTAAATTCCCCCTCAAACCCGTTTTCCGCTTCATTCAATGTGATTGACATAGGCTCTTTAGGATCTTTTCCCTTTATATATTTTTCTGACTAAGATACCCTTTTAAAGTAATAAAAAAGAGAGTGTAATGGCGACATTAATTGTGATTTACGGCCTTCCTGGAACGGGGAAGACCACAATTTCAAAGAGAATTAACGAAACGTTTGAAGGGTCTTCTAGACGACTTTTTACTAAGCCCTATGAGGTTGGGGTTGACACTTCTGATCGAAGTGAGGATAGCTATTTGGATGCTAAAGAGCAGGCATATGATGATTTGTTTGAAAGAACTAAGAAAACGTTGGAAAAGACAGAGGTTACTATAGTTGAAGGAACTTTTACGGATATTAAAAATAGAACTACGGGACAAACAAGAATTGAAAACTATGTTGAACTTGTTGAAAACGAAGGACACCAGCTTTTACTTTTAGGTATTTATTGTAGTGACGAGTCACGACTAGAAGATCGCTTAATTTTACGAAAATCAATGTATCCCGAATCACGAGGATCTTTAGAAGAATACAAACTTCTTGTTCCTGCGTTCAATATTGACATTAATCACCCCGAACATACAATTTTAATTGATAATGACGATATGAGTTTAGATGAACTTGATAATTATCTTGAAAAAAGTGTATACTCAAAGCTTAGTACGTATTTGGATGTAATTGATCCTATTGATTATCAACCGAAAATTATGGGCTCAAAAACATCTGATTAAACAAGCCTCAATTGAAACGCACCCAAGACCTCTACCTTACCAAAGTCGTATGTTTTTTGTTTTTTATTATTTAGTAACAAATTTAAAGGGAAAAATTTAGGTATTTTTATGACTGGTGACCTTGGTGTTTTAGAGCGGCTTTATGACCCTCATTTTAGATATCAAATGCCAATCGACGAAGATTTAGATAATTTTAATGATTTAATGGAAATTATAACGCCTCAAGAAAATACTGAAAACGTTATTCATTTTGATGCAACTAGATATGGTGGTGACTCAAAAGAGGTTGCAAACTCATATTCTGAGTTAGTTGGTTCGGCAAAAACCCAGAATTCAAAACTTAAAGTTCATACAAACGGACATTGGAACCAAGACATTACTATAAAACTGAAAACAAAAGAAACTAAAAATCCAAATGTCTTACTAAAAAAATACAAGAAGCTTTCTGAAGCTAGTAGTAAGGCATACAAGAGAGCAAAAAGCACAGACTATACTGTTGAATATATTATGGGTGCAATTGGTATGACAACTATATCTCTGGGTTTGTATGCTTTGGCGGTTTCTGAAGGTATTTTACCTTAAGCCCCAACTGGACAGTCTTGATTTTGTTATGAACCCTATCGTAAAAATGGAACAGAAACCACAGTTTACATCATACTAATGTGAGGAGAAAAGAAGTATTCTTGTCCGCTCTTAATGAATGAATGGCATTTTCTTTCATATAAATAAAAACACCCTCTTTCATTTCTATGTCCGTTCCTTGGAGGTTAAAAACGCCTTTTCCTTCAATAACGTAAATAACACCATTTTTTGTTGATGTGTGTTCAGACATTTTCGTTCCTTCGGCCATACAGAATAAAGTAACACCTAACTCTTCGTTCTTTACAATTTCTTTACTCAATATCCCTTGTTTTGGATATTCGATTAGTTCCAAAATATTTTTGTCTATATTCACAAAATTAGCATACGGTTTGTATATTTATTCGTTTTTTTGAACAAAGCCCCAACTGGGCTGTCTTGATTTGGTTATGGTCCCTTCCATATACACGTATTAATCCGTATTTTATAAAACCCTTTTAGTTCAAATAAAACTCAAAAACTTTATATACATTCTATTTATCAAATATTATGAAATCAAAAGATGTTAATCCTGATGAAGCCTACGATTATTTTTTAGGAACTTTAGCTAATAGGACTCGCCTGAAAATAATAAAAGAGCTTCTAAAAGGGGAAAAAAACGTCGGTCAATTAACTGTCGCTATTGGAGTTGACCAGAGCACGATTTCAAATAATTTAAAGCGATTAAGAGACTGCGGGTTTGTTAACGCGAAGCCCAATGGAAAGCAACGAATATACATTTTAAATAGAGAAACTATTGAACCTTTGATAAAACTTATTGATACTCACGTGAATAAATATTGTATTAATTGTGTTAGGGGGAGTTCTTTTGGAGAATAAAAAATATGATTTAATTATTGTTGGTGGAGGGGCGGCTGCGTTTGCGGCTTCAAACAGAGCAAATGCCTTAGGAAAAAAAACCTTGATGATTAATAATGGTGAATTTCTCCCCCTTGGCGGGACTTGTGTTAATGTGGGGTGCATCCCCTCAAAAATAATGATACACCAGGGGCGTTCATACTATTATGCGTTAAAGAATAAGTTTAGAGCAATAAAAATGAACGGAAAAATAGATTTAGTAGATGCCTTAAGGGAAACACGAAGTATGGTTGAAGAATTTAGGGCAAAAAATTACCTTAACGTAATCAAAAAACAAAAACACGTTGAATTTAAGGGTGGCTTTGCAAGCCTTCAAGACAAAAATAATGTCAGGGTTGGTGATGAAGTCTTCTTTGGAAAAAATATTTTAATTGCAACTGGGGCGTCAACATATATTCCGCCAATTAAGGGTGTTGAAGCCATAAACTATTTCACAAACGAGAACATATTCAAGTTGGATAAAATCCCTAAGTCAATGATAATTATTGGTGCTGGCCCATCTGGGATGGAATTTGCTTCAATGTTTCATCATTTTGGTGTTGAAGTGACTGTATTTCAAAGATCAAGTCAGATTCTAAGTAAATTTGATACACAAATTGCAAATGAATTAGAAAAACACTTGAAAGCTGAAGGCATTACAATTTACACAGGTTCAAAGCTTAAAAGTTTTGAAAAAACAAAAGATAAGACAATTGTAAATGCTGATGTTAGAGGAAGCCCTTTGAGCGTCACAGCAGATATTTTGCTATTTACCACTGGATTAGCCCCCCGAACAAAAGGTCTTGGTGCAGAAAAGGCAGGTGTTGGTTTGGATAAGAAGGGCTTTGTCAAGACTAATGAATACTTTCAGACATCACAAAATAATATTTATGCTGTTGGGGATGTGATTGGCAAGATGCCCCTTGAAACTGTTGCAGCAAAACAAGGTAATTTAGCTACTCAAAATATGTTTGAGGATGCTAGAAAAACTATCAACTACTATGAAGTCCCACAAGCGGTTTTCACATCACCAGAAGTAGCGTCAGTGGGTATTACTGAAAAAGAGTACAAAGAAAAGTATGGGAACTGCCTTTGTAGCACTATATCGTTTGAACACGTTGAGAAGGCCTTAGCAATAAAGGATGCTAGGGGCATTATTAATATGGTAATTGACCCAAAAACCAAGCAAGTTTTAGGGGTTCATATTACAGGGCCAATGGCAGCAGATATCATAACAACTGCAACATATGCAGTAAAAAATAAGATGACAATAAACAGCATTCGTGATACGGTTCACGTTTTTCCTACACTTAGTGAAGCAATAAAGAAGGTCGCTCAAAGCTTCGACCAAAATTTGGAGGAGATGGCGTGTTGCGTGGAATAAATAAAAAAGATAAAGAGATGGTGGCTGTAGGAGGATTAGCAGGTTTATTTGCCTCTCTTTGTTGCCTTGGACCCGTAGTGCTTGTAGCACTTGGTCTTGGCGGGGTGTCAACCGCATTAACAATCGGAAAATATTCTGAAATTTTTACACTTTTGGCCTTGTTGTTCTTTGGAATTGCAGTAGTCTATTATCTTAAAGGAAAAGACAGTTGTTCTGCTAAAGGTGTTAAAGAAAATTGGAAAATAATCGTGTTGTCGTTTGTGGTATTCTCAATATTTTTAATAATACTAAAATATTGGGCAGCACCATTGCTGGCGGAATTGGTGTATAGGTGATAAAAAATGAAAAAAATAATATTAGGCGTATTGGTTTTTGGGGTTGTGTTATTTTTAACGAACTCTTTAGTTAGTGCGAATGACTCAAAGCAGGAAGTTCTCACAAAAACAGTGGGACAAGCCACAAATAGAGCGATTCTTCAGATTGATGATATGACCTGCACATCTTGTGCTGCTGGAGTTGAGTGGCAATTACAACAAGTTGAGGGCGTAGTTAATGCAACAGTTGTGTACTCAGAAGGAAAGGGTTATGTTGACTATGATGCGAGCATAGTGGATGCAGAAACTATAGCAAAAGCATCTGATGTTTACCCTGCAAGAGTTATTGAAAATAAAGGGCTCAATTAAGATTTGAATGAGCCAATTCTTAACGCGTTTAGTATTACTAATAAACTTAAACCCATATCCCCGACTGCAACAGCCAGCCACAGCGGAACCATTCCTGGGATTGCTAAAAGTGTAAAAGAGCCCTTTATTAGAAGGGATGCTGTAATGTTTTGTTTCACGACTGCCATAGTCTTTTTGCTCAAATTAATAAGATAATTTAATTTCGATAAATCGTCGTCTACTAAGGCTATGTCTGCCGTCTCAATTGCAACATCCGAGCCAATGGCCCCCATGGCAATCCCAACATGTGCCTTTGCTAATGCGGGGGCATCATTTACCCCATCGCCAACCATCACTACGTGCCCATATTTTTTTAGTAAAGCATCGATTCCCTTAACTTTGTCTTCAGGGGACAGACTTGCATAATATTCATCAACGATGAGTTCTTCTGCAATGGATTTTGCTACTCGCTCATTATCCCCTGTCAACATGACCGTCCTAATCCCTTGATTTTGTAGTTCTTTGATTGTGTCGGCAGAAGATGTCCTGATCTTGTCCATTAGGGCGATTACACCAATTAAGTGATTTTTGTTTCCTATCATCACTGCCGTTTTCCCTTCGCTTTCCAGACTCTTAAGGAGGTCTGTTGGAATCTCTACTTTAGTTTCTTTGAATAAAGCCTCATTTCCAACATAAAATATTCGCCCTCTAATTTTTCCTTTCAGCCCCTTGCCTATAACGGACTTGAAACCAGAAACAGCTTTTAATTTGATGCCTTGTTGCTTTGCGCTTTCCACTATTACCTTTGCAAGCGGGTGCCTTGACTTAGATTCCAATGAAGCCACCACTTCTAAGAGATCAGATTTGGTATATTCATTAAGTGTGACTATGTTTGTGATTTCCAATTGACCCTCTGTCAGTGTGCCTGTCTTATCAAAAACTACTACCCTTGCTTCTTTGATTTCTTCAATAAAATTACCTCCTTTTATTAGAACGCCATTCCTTGATGCCGAAGTGATGCCTGAAACCATTGAGACCGGGGTCGATATTGCTAGAGCACAGGGACACGAGACTACTAATAAGACCAATCCCCGATAAAACCAGTCAGAAAATGGTAAACCAAATATTAAAGGGGGTATTGTCATAACAGCAAGCGCCAGTAATATTACAACAGGTGTATAGTATTGAGAAAATTTATTAATGAAAAGCTCTGTTTTTGACTTTTGCTGTTGTGCGTCTTCTACCAGTTTTACAATCCTAGAAATAAGGGTTTCATCAGACTCTTTAGTTACTTTTATTTCAAGATAACCTTCTTCGTTAGTTGTTCCAGCAAAAACTCCATCTCCTTTAGTTTTAGTAACAGCAAGACTCTCTCCGGTTATTGGGGCCTGGTTCACTGATGAGATTCCATTGATTACAACCCCATCAACAGGTATTCTGTCACCTGGTTTGATAATTACTATGTCGCCGATTTTAACATCTTGAATTGAAATTATCACTTCCTTTCCTTTCTTTTTGACAGTTGCAGTCTTTGGTGCAAGCTTCAACAATGACTCAATTGATTTTTTGGCTCGGTCTGATGCGTAATCTTCAAGAAATTCTGCAATAAAAAATAGGAAAATCACTGCAGCCCCTTCTTCACCATGTCCTATCAAAAATGCGCCGACAGCAGCAATGCTTATTAGAACATTAATATTCAATTGTTTATTCAGGACAGACACAACGCCCTTTTTTATGATTTCCTGCCCTGAAAAAGCAACAACCACAAGGAATATTACCTGAGCAATTGTGTATTGCTTTGCAAAAAATTCAGCATAAAGCCCCACTAACAGGAGAAGACCTGAAATAATAGC
>JAAOXU010000001.1 GCA_018220935.1 Candidatus Altarchaeota archaeon
CCCCCCACCTACAGAGTCATAATCAATATCCCCCGCATTAATTACTAAATTATCGAGGCTTAGTTGTTTTTGAATTTTTGAGAAGGCATTAATTGAACTCTCGGGTGGATTGTCTTTATTTGATGCATGTCCATGCAGCAAAAGTATTGGATATGGAGTCTCTTCACAAGTTGTGCAAACCCCATAAACACAACATTTAGACGCAGGAAGCCCCAGTTTTTGGGTGGGAAGCACATCTAAATTAGGTGTAAAGAACACTTGACCCGTTATGAATGAGTTTGAATACAAAGTCTCTTTAGTCTCACAATAATCAAATTTTTCAATTGATACGTAACCCATTAATTCACTAAGACTTTTACCAGAATCATTTGGAATACTAGTAGTTCCGATTAAATGAGTTGCATTAGAAGAAAGTTTGGGGAGTGAAGTATTGATAAAATTAAGGTATGTGTCTAGAGAAACATCATACGTTATTAGGTTTTGATTGTGAGTAGTTATTTTGTCATTAATAGTTTCAACATCAAGACATAGTTCACCATTTAGAGTCACATTCAAATTTAGTAAAGAATAGATAGATGATAAATCAATTCGTAGTTCATTTTCAAAATCTGTTTTTTTAGTATCATAGTCTTGTGTTAGATTAATTAGATTTAATTTTATTTGACTTAAACCTGAAAGTTTTACAATTTCTTCAAAACTACTTTTTGGTGAATTATCAAAAAAGGTGTAAAGGGTTTTCATTTGAGTCGCACGAAGTGTATCAGTCTTTTGATAAAAGGAATATGTTTCATCAAAAGAGTTGTTTAACAAAAATCTCAAAATTTGTACATTTTGATTATATTGAAAGAGTTGGTTGTTGTTAGCAATCCATTCACTTTCCATATTTGGAATATAAATTTTATCAAGTAAGGACATTGCACCAACAAAGTCTTGGTCACCGTATTTGTCTTTTGCTTGATTTAATAAGTAAAATTGACTATTCACTAAGTCAGTTGTTTCTAGAGTTGTTGGTACTACTGTTTTTATGTTAGTAATTAATTGATTGGAATTATTTTCAAAAATTAGCTGTTTATTTAGATCAGTAGATAGAGCTTCAATTCTAGCTTTTACAGCACCCAAAAGCGTTAGTTTTTCAGAAGAATAGGTATAATTAACAGTTACTAATGCACTGCGAGTTCTAATTTTCTCATCAGTTTTACACAGCAAACTCTTTTGATTATTACAAGAGACCTCAAAATAATACATGGATTGCCCTTCACCAGTTAGTTCAGGTTCATTACTGTAAGTTTTTTTGATGGGGAGGTTTGATAAAAATTCAAGACTTGTTGTCTCAATAATTTCCATAGTATTCGCATTAGTCAAAGTTAGTGTACACATAGGCTTACAAAATTGAAAGCTTTTAACGCCAACATCAAAAGCTAAAGATATATTGCCGCCACCATGGATAATAACTGATTGACGTGGATCTATGTTAATTTGCAGATCATCTGAAATGAAAAATTTTAGTTGAACCCATAAATTTAGTAAACCCAGTACTAAAATTAAACCAAGCGTAGGGAGAACAAAACGTTTCCAATTTTTTTTCTTGGTTTCAGGTTTCTTTGAGAGTTTTCTTGTCTTCCCATCAGGTGTAACCTCACGAGATTTTGTAGATTTTTTCTTTACGATATGTATACTCGGTTCAGGAATTTATAAGAGGGTTTCTATTTGCTTCGAAAAACCAAAAAGGCGAGTAGAAAATACATAGCATGGAGCAAAAGGTCAGTTGGCGTGGTATTAAAGACATAAAGTTCATGAGTATTAATTATTGCTGATGGATTTACTGCCACCCCCCACAAAAGTGCGAAGCCAAGAAAAACAAGGGTTGCGATTGAAGTTTGTTTCACATGTGTATTTGTCAAAAACAAAGTTCCAATAATTAATTCAAAAGGAATTAGAAGATACGACAAAAAGGTTGGTAAACCAAGATCAATCATTTCTTGGGTTGCGTTTGCAGAAAATATGATTCGATATGAACCAGCCAAGACAAAAACCACACCTAAAACTAAAGTAATGAGTCGTTTATTATCCATAAAGTAAATCAGTTGAGGGGTATTTAAGAAAAAAAAGGCATTAATATTGTCCTTGTTAATTTTGTCTATGAAACTACAAGCACTTTTGACTGCTATGATACTGCTTGCACCTATTGTTGCAGACAGTCATGAAGTAGTCAGTGGAATAAACCCTGATTCGATTCTTTGGGGACTTGACGTTGCTCTTGACAAGATTTCATTGGCCCTAACAGCAAATCCAGAAAAGAAAGCTGAAAAAGCCTTGGAAATAGCCCAAGAACGACTAATGGAAGTAAAAGCCATGGCCGAAGCTAATAAGTTTGAAGCTATAGCTAAAGCTGAAAAGGAGCACAAATCAACTTTACTTAAGGTTGAAGAAAGTATAAATGATCTTTCAGAAGATGATCCTGAAGTACAAATCGAAAAAGAGCTTGAGTTGGAAGTAAAGCTAAAGGAACACAAAGAGAGTGTGGAAAGAGTAAAGACTGAACTAAAAGTGAAAATACAAGTTGAGGGTGAATTAACGGTTGAGCAACAAGCTCGCCTTGATGAATTCTTGGCCTCACTTAGTGAAAATACAGAAAACGCACAAATACAAATACAAAACAAAAAAGACGACACCAAAATAAAAATAAAAATAAAAACTGGTGAGACTGAAATCGAAGTTGAACAGAGGATTGAAAAACTAGAAATTGAACACGGACTACTGGAAGAAAAAATAGAAGTTCGCGGGAAAGTATATGGTAATAAAACCTATGTGAAACTTGAACTAGAATACGACACAAATAAGACAGTGCTAAACGAAGTATTGGATGAGTTTTTACAGAAGCTATACCTTGATACCAACAAGGCAGATGCATTACTTGAAATGGAAAGCGGAGACGAAATAATTGAAGACTTGTTCAGAGTTAAAGTTGAAATTGAAGACGATGGTTCTGAAATTGAAGCAAGATTGAGATTTGTAGTTGATGCTACAGAAAGAAATCAAGTAGTTGATGCTATTGTTAGTAAAACCAATATGGAACTTTCAGACATCGGAGACGCTCTAGAAGTAAAACAAGATACTGAAGACGAAGAAGATGACGAGATCGAAATTGAGGTTGAAGTTAAAGGTAATCAGGCAAGAGTCAAGCTTAAGTTTGGTGATGAAAAAACCAGACTAGAACTTGAGACTGGAGACCACGCAGAAATTCTGGCAGCTATTGCAACTCAACTAGGTTTAAGTGTTGAAGAGATTGAGGAATTCGTAAAGTTCGAAGACGAAGACGGCAACGAAATCGAAGATGAATCAGAAGTTGAAGAAGAATCCGAAACTGAAAGTGAAGAAGAGGATGAAGCTGAAACTGAAGATGACGAGGAAGACGACGATGAGGATGAATCATCTGACACAGGTAACAATGATAACGACAATGACGACGACGAATCTGACTTGGGAAGCGACAATGATGAGGACGACGAGTCTAATTCAGACAGCGGAAACGATGATGACGACTCAAACTCAACTAACGAAAACTCGGGTTAGAGCCCGCTTTTTTCTTTTATTTTTTTATCCAATAAAACGTAGTTCTGTTGAGTGAAACGAAACGGACAAAGTATCAACGCCTGACCCGTCAGGACGGGTGATTTCAGTTGAAGCCCCAGGCGAGAATCGAACTCGCGACTTGCTGTTTACGAAACAGCCGCTCTACCACTGAGCCACTGGGGCACTAATAGTTTGATACTTTTTTGGTTTATAATATACACTCGACAATAGTTAATACTTAAAAATTGCAACAGTATAGATTATATGTCGAGATTTTTGAACTGGTTTAGAAAAAAGGACAACAATACACTAAATGAAGAAATAATGGTGGAGACTAAAGCACAAGAAACTTATTCAGAACAAACTGAAATAGAAGAAAAAACAGTTTCTTGGCAAGATAGGTTAAAGTTAATGAATGACTTTCCCGAAAATTTTAATAATGCATATGGAGTCATGCCAGAAGATTCTAACAAAAACTATGTGAGTTTTTATGCAAAAGGTGACAGACCTTTTCTTACAGGAATCGCGGAGTTTGACAGAAAAGCAAACGATCAATACACTTTTGACAGTGACCTTGATACAATAATGCAAAGTTTAGATCCAACTAATTCATCTAGCTATAGCGGACTTGGTGAACTTGTAAAGTATGCACACGGCGCAATTATTGGAGGACAAGTTGAACATGAAGAAGGCGTTAGAATTGTTGTGAGGGCCGTTAAAATTTTACAAAAAATAAACGAGGAATTAGGACCGCTAAAAGAAGGAGAGTCGCCACATTCAAGATCATACAAACCCTGGATGAGTAAAATACTCGAGAATCCAGACACATATAGAGAATTAGTTAGCATAGAATGAGGTGATATAAATGGGAATAACTGAGACATGGAACAACTATAAAAAAAGACGAACAGAAAAGGCATATATAAAAAAGGAAAGAGAAGAACTTGAAATACAAAATAGGGAAAAAGCCCAGCAAAACGCCATACGGAGTAAAGATCCATGGGGTCAAAGGTTTACGCTTTTCAAAGCTGAATTAAACCATGGATATGATTTTATTGATGATGGTGATCCACAATGGGGCGGATTTTATTCAAATAAACCATATGCAGACTCAAAAGTCGACGAAGTCTCAAAAAGAGAATTTACGTTAGACCTTTTTGAAGGTGAATCTAACTTGTTTCAAAATGGAAAGTACCTACCACTCTTTATCGCAAATGGTGAAGTTGATACATATGCAAAAAGAAATGGTTTAACCACCGAAGAAGTTGTTACAAAAATTGTAAAACTAATGCAAAAAAGTAATATCAAAGAATACGATAGGCCAGATGGGACAAAACAACCTTACTTTGGATATCAAGGACTAAATCGTATACGAGACAATCCCGAAATTTTCCTTGAAATTGCAAGAGCAATTTATACAGTTGATAGTTATGACGGAAAAACGACTACATATAGACCTCTAGACGAAGTTAAAGTAGATATGACACATCTTACACAAAACTGAAAGCCTCGGCTTTCTTTTTTTATTTTTTTGTTAAAACAACAGAATATTGATCTGTCCACTTTGAGACCACGTCAGATATTTCATCGACGTTTTTTAGATAGTCTCCATGTGCTAAGAAGTGTTTTCCACCAATCCCCAATTCATCAGAACCCCAGATAAATTTTTCACCAAGACGAGTTAATCCACTAAAATCCCAATCATTTGCAAAACATCCCTCACCAACAAATTTAGAACCGTATACTGCAAACCTACCAAAAACATCATTTTTTTCAATTTGATCCCAAGCATCGCTGCCCTTATATTGTCTAATTGGATTTGCAGAACTTAATGGTATTGAAGGTACATCAATAAAGTTACCAGGAAAAAGATCTTCATTAACAGACAAGGGATATTGTATTTCTAACGCAACATCTTTTGATACAGGAACAAGATGTCTTCCACCCATATAATTTAGTGGGTGTTGTTTTAGTTCAGCAGAAGGCGCAAAGTTATCAGGTCCATTAAGATAGTCAACTGGGTAGAAACGTTCAGACAGCACATCCCACGCATCTTCAGGATTAAGATATGAATTATTTGTCGTTAAACCCCTAGAGCCACCATCTTGAACACCAACTAAAGTTGGAAAACGTATTACAAAAGAACCATCTTTCACACCATCACTTAAATTACGAAGTTCATAATTTATACTGGCTTCAAGCTGAGGGGGTGGAGTCATACCATCATCTAAAACCAAGATATGATATTGTTCACCAAGACCAGTTAAAGCTTGAGTTCCTAAGTTTCTAGAAGGACCAATTTGTAATGGACTTATATCTCCATCAAAAACATCAGAATAAGAACCCATAATTGTTTTAGCATAAACTTCATCAGTTAGTGCTTCAAGATCAATTATTGAGACATCAGAATTTTTTAGGTCAAAAGAATCCAAATGATTTCTTAGAAGTTCAACTTCCTTCTCAAAAACTGCTGAACCAGAAGCACTACCAATCAAAACTTTTGGAGTTTGTGTGGCACCAATTATTGAAGAACCAACAACATCTAAATTACCAGCTAGATTAGATTCGTCGTTAAACGCATGAGAAGTGAGAATATATGTTGCATTAATTTTGACCACGAAATGTATTTGTCATTTTTCAGTTATAAATGTTGTCAGGGTTATTTTTGGTCGAGGTTTTTCATAAAAAAGCTCGAGTGGACTGGGAGGGAGTCAAACTGACCTTTTACAAAAGGTCAATCAAAAGGTGGCTCCCTTGGAGCCACTACAAAGGTAAAGGAACTGTAGTTCCTTAGTGGACTGGGAGGGAGTCGAACCCCCGACCTCTGCCATGCCAAGGCAGTGTCATTCCACTAGACTACCAGCCCACGTGTTAACAAATTAAAGAATCCATTTATCATTTTTAAATCAGTTGTTTTCCATAAATTCAAAGAACAATTTATTGATAAAAACTAGTAGTAGACCCCCGAAAAAGGCAGCATAAAAGCTAGTATCAAGCCACCAATCGATTCCCCAGCTAGTTAGACCTAAAATAACTGCACCCATAACGGATAGAGCCACAGTAAATAGCGCAAAGTGCTTAGATTTGGTCAAATATTTGTAAACTTTGTTTTCATTCACTTTCTTAGCCTTTAGAAACACCTTAGCTTCTTTTAGAGGGAAAAGAAGTCCAAAAATAGCTAAAAGCATCAAAATTGAAGGTAGAACGCCTGAACCAAAGTAGATGTAACCCCATACGTCAAGGTGATTATACCCATCCCGGTAGTAATATCCTCCAAAATCACTCAAAAATATGAGAATTGAAGCTAAAATACCCACAATAACTTGAGCCATAAAATATGGCTTTAGGTCCTTTGGTTTTATCACAGAGAAGCAACACAATAGAAGTATTTGGTGTTTTTGGTCACTCTTTTGGTCAAGGTTTTGAAGCGCCCGCCCCGGCGGGCCGGGGAGCGAAGCGAGTGAGAAAAGTTTTTGAGCGCCCCTGCCGGGATTCGAACCCGAGTCGCGGGAGTGACAGTCCCGAATGATAACCAACTACACTACAAGGGCAGCGTATCTACTTGGACTATATCAGTTAAAAAGGATTTCGTTATCTAGAATCCATGGAAATGAATAAGGACGAGACTATCGGTTTTCACAAAGGGTCACTGACCACTCTGTTAAAAGAGAGACAAGAACTTGCAAGGATGATTCAAATTGTTGATCAATTAATCACAGCTCATGCTAAAAGTTTGGAACAAATGGGTGTCAAATTAGACAAAGCCCCAGCAAAGAAAGAAAATATGGATGAAAAATTAGAAGACATCCTTGATAGTAGTTAATTTAAAAACAAAAAACATATTTTTTGGTCAAGCTTTTTTAGAAAAAAGTTTGCGGGGGACCGTAGTCTAGCTTGGTATGATACTGCCTTGGGGTGGCAGTGGTCGTGGGTTCAAATCCCATCGGTCCCATAAAGGACTACAGTCCTTTTAACCTTGATGCGACCCTGGAGGGTCGCTGTGGGGATACAAGGGGCGAAGCCCCTGTAGGGTGTCAAATCCCCTCAGTCACATTCGAACTTCAATAAGTTCGATCACTTATGCCACCCTTTCGGGGTGGCTGTTGGGTGCAGGGACGAAGTCCCGCATCGGTCCCATTTTTTTATCTTACCATCACAGTTATATCATTCAGCATCATATCCAAATATGACAAGTGAAGTCGAAATTTATGATGAAAAAATTCAGGTCTTTGATCTTGAAGGTAAGCTTTTAGGAATAGAAAATAAATCAAAGTTTTATGAAAAGCTAAGAAAAGACTACAAGAAAAC
Source organism: Candidatus Altarchaeota archaeon (assembly GCA_018220935.1). Taxonomy (GTDB): domain Archaea; phylum SpSt-1190; class SpSt-1190; order SpSt-1190; family SpSt-1190; genus JAAOXX01. The sequence continues at coordinate 7,882 of JAAOXU010000001.1, forward strand.
AGGAAAGGTAACAAAACAAGTCCACACGGTAAGAGTTTTTGTTATGAATGCTAACGGTGGGATTTATTTAGCTAAAAGGAGTCGACTAAAAAAAGAAAATACGCTTTTGTATGACAAAACTATAGGTGCACATATCAGGGGCACAGAATCGCCAGTATACACAGTTTTACGGGAAGCTGCAGAAGAATTAGGGTTTCCCGCAGCAGCATTGTCCGACTCAGAATTTATTAGCGCAATAGCAGAAACAGATCTTCGCACTATAGGGGTGTTTAAGGAAATAGAAACACTAAATCACTTTGTAACAAAATATAAGTACAAAGATGGAACAATTTCAAAATTTCCACAAATAACAACGATTTTTGCAGGTATTTTTGATGGGCCCGTTAAGTTTAAGGACGATGAAACTAGTGGAATTGAAATTTATTATCTTGATGAGATTTTAGATGAAATAAAAAAACATCCCAATAAGTATACAGAAGATGTCAAAATCTTGGTTCCAAAATACTTTGAAGTTTTCAAAAAAATAGCCAAGATGTCAAAAAAAGGCGATTGAAATGAAAAAACCAATACTCATAGTTGGTTTACTACTCACAGTTTTACTGGTAGGTCTTACTGTTTACTATAATGTTTCAAGTCCAAAAAAAACAGAACAAGATTCAAAAAATAGTTCATCAGCATACATTGCAATTTGGGTACCACTTCTCACAGTTTTTATTGTCAATAAGAACAAAGCAAGAAATCGCAATTTGACAAAAAACGAAAAACTCGTTGTGATTGGAGCCGTTGCACTAACAGTTGTGCTTCTTGTAGCCACAATTCTCTTAAGGTAAATGATTTATTCAAACACCAATAACTAAAACGTGGAGTTAGTTCATGCTGTGGTTTTAGGCGCGATTCAAGGTATGTTTGAATGGCTCCCAATCAGCAGTCAAGGAAACTTAACCCTTTTTATGGTAGGAATACTTGGAACCTCAATAGAGGATGCCGTTAATTTATCGTTATGGCTTCATATTGGAACACTCCTTAGCGTTTTAGTTTATTTTAGACGCGATCTTATTTCACTAAAGCTTCAAGAGTGGAAGTGGCTACTACGTGCAACTTTTTTTAGTTTTTTAGTTGGTGGCCCACTCTATATATTTGTTAGAAGCTTTCCAATTCAAAGCGGAGCCAGAGTAATCGCGTTTATTGGTATACTCCTAATTATTACAGGTATAACCCAACTAAAGGTTAAAGAAAGGGGTAATAGACACCAAGATACTAAGTCTTCAGTTGTAACAGGCATACTTCAAGGTTTTAGTGCACTCCCTGGAATCAGTAGGAGTGGTACTACAACTAGTGCACTCATGTTGCAAGGTTTTAGTGGTGAAGAATCATTAAGGCTCAGTTTTCTTCTTAGTGTACCTTTAGTTTTTGGAGTTGAAATCGTATTAGCAATCATTAATCCAAGTGTGATTACTCAAAATAGTTTAATTGGAGCAGGTGTTGCATTTGTAGTTGGTCTTCTCAGTATTGATCTATTTTTACGACTCGCAAAAAAAATAAAATTTGCATACTTTGCAATTATTCTTGGGCTTTTGTCATTCATACCACTTTTCGTCTAATTTTCCCACCCATGTATTCTAGTTCATATGCTAAGACATCATCCACCATTATTTTTTCAGTTCCCTTAAATTCAGAGATATCCCCCTCAAACTCGTTCATATACTCATAACTTCCATCACCAAAGCTTCTAGGTCCTCTAAATGGGCCACCTAACGGTACTTTCTGTAAGGCCTTTTTTAGAAAGTCGTAGACTTTGTCCGAATCACCATTAATCAATTTACCTCGGTAACTCATACCCCACATAGGCTTATTGTCAAAGAGCACGACTTCGGTGCCCTGAAAAGGATTGAATCCATAGTAAGTATCAAGGTATATGAAATTATCTTTGTAAAATTTGTATTGACTACCCCCATCACTAAGTTTTATTTGAGTAAGATCACCAAGTTTAGCATACCCTGCACGCTTTGCTTCAACTAAAAATTTGGAGAGGTCTTTTAGATCCATAAGAAAAAACGTCACGCAAATATTTGTAGTTGTTGGTTCAGTCAAAACCAACGTATTTTAGTGCGAGTTGGTCTGCGATTGCATGCACCAGTGCATATTGGTGTAAACAATCTTTTATCTCAGTTGACATTTTAGTATTGAAAACTTCAGTTAAGTAACTAGATATTTCAACCTCACGAGGCTTACTCATAGTTTTAAGTTCCCCTTTAGTCAAAGATGGGTTGCTTTTTTTTAGTCTATTCAAATTTTGTAGTTTTAATTTTTCAATGGTTTTATTCGTAAAAGCTTTATGACCAAAATAATCTGGATGAGAAATTATGTTTTCGTATTGTTGAATGACTTCATCCACAAGAGTTATTACTTGTTTTAATTCCTGATTTTTTGAAGTCGAATAATTAAAAATTCGTTCACTAGCACTATACACTAAATCAGGGGTCAAGTCATCATCATGCTTGACTGCGAGAACTTCAAGATTAATATAGGCCCTTACAAGCCCAGGAACGGGTTTTTTCTCATCCATCGCACATTGTCAATTTTCTAGTTTATATAAGTTTTGAAGTCAAGTAAGTCGTTATATACCAAACAAGAACACAAAAACCGTGGAAAAATTTCAAAAAAAACAATTAGAGGCTAACATCTGGAAGTACTACCTCTTCGTTTTTACCATGATGTTTTTTCTTTTTGAACCCATATTTTTTGCATACCTTGAGAATGCATTAGGTCTAAATCTCACAGAAATGATGATTATTTCTGCCAGTTTTTTAGTGACCCTGACCATTTTTTTGATACCAGCAGGCGTTCTTGGAGACAAACTTGGCTATAAAAAAACTATGAGTTTAGGATCAGGTTTAGTCTTTTTAGGCGTCTTCATGTGGAGTATTACTAAAAGTTTTACTGGAATTATGTTTGCAGAAATTATCTGGGGTATTGGCTGGGCGCTGCGGATGGGCGTTCAAGATTCATTTTTATATGAGACTTTATCCAACTTAAAAAGGGAAGATGAATTCAAAAAAATTATTGGACGAACTGCTGCATTTTTTTGGGCAGGTCTAGCAACAAGTGCTTTAATTGGAAGTCTCCTATCAAAAATAAGCCCATGGCTCCCCATACAAGTTGGTTTTATACCAATTTCACTCTCATTTTTTATCTCACTCACTTTTACTGAACCCGCAGTGAAGAAAAAAGACACCTCTTACGTTAAGCACACAGTTGATGCATTAAGATATATTGTTACAAGTAAGCGATTGTTATTTTTTGCAGTCTATATTATCATAACCGCCGCAATCATTGAACTATCGTATAAGTTTGTTCAGCAACTTATGGGTAGCGTAGGTATTGACATCGCATTATTTGGAATAATCTTTTCAATAAGTTACATTGTTTCTGGTGTCGGTTCGTTTGTAAGTCATAAAATTGATAACTTTTTAGGAGAGAAGAAAATGTTATTTTTCACGTATTTTGCTCTCATTGGAATTTTTGCAGGTTTGAGTATCATAAATTCACAGTGGGTCGTCATTGCCATTGTACTACTCTTTGTAGTTGATGGAATTAAGGGACCTGCAACCATTGATTACTTGAATAAACACACAAAAAGTCACAACAGGGCCACAGTGAACTCAAGTACCAATATGATTAAGTCACTTCTTGTGGCATTATTTGGCATTATGTTTGGTTGGTTTGGAGACATTTATGGGCTCAAAATAGTCTTTTTCTTTGAATTAATGCTTTTAGTTGCCTTATTCTTCCCATTAATGAAGTTGTATAAACTTTCAGTTTGATTTTTTTTAAATTTTGATCAAGGTTTTGGAACAATTTAGAAAAGCTTCGCAAGGCTGTTTTGATTAAACTTTTTTGAAAAACTCGTCCCGAATCGGGAGTTTATGCGGGGGAAGGGATTTGAACCCTCGAACCACTAAGGACAGGATCCTAAGTCCTGCGCGTTTGACCAGACTTCGCTACCCCCGCAACGTTACTGGTTTTGGTCAAGCTTTTTCTAAAAGCTTGGGGTTTTATCATTTTTAAAATCATGTAAACGGTAATTCATTAAAGTTTTAAACATCGTTAACCTGTTCAGTTTAATGAATAATTTTTGGCTACTCATTTTTCTAATTTTTATAGGGCAAACTCTTGGAGCACTAATTGGAATCATAAGAAAACCAAGTAAAGCAATACTACAGTGGTCGCTTGCTTTTGCAGCTTCAATGATGATTTCAATTACATTTTTGAATCTAATTCCAGAAGCACTTATTTTCACGACACCACTCATAATAGTACTCTCTTTTGTTTTTGGTGTATTAACCCTAGTTTTGGCCGAAAAAATTCTACCACATTTTCACCCAGAACTTTTCAATAATCCAGACAATTCTATGGCAAAGAGTATCGCCATGCTGGTAGTTGGCATGGGGTTACACAATATCCCCGAGGGCTTAGCAGTTGGAGCCGGTTTTGCTGCTAGTTCTAGTTTGGGAATAGCCATTGCAATTAGCATGACCATCCAAGATGTACCTGAGAATATAGCAGTAATTATTCCAATTTACAATTATCTTAAGAATAGATTAACTTCATTTTTACTAGTTGCAGGAACTGTACTTTTTCAACTCTTCGGCTTTTTATTTGGATTTTTCGTGTTAAAGGATGCAAATCCAGCGTTTATTGGTATGGCTTTAGCAGCTGCAGGTGGTTTTATGTTTCACATCTCAATTGATGAACTTATACCAGCAGCAAAGATTAATGAAAACAAAAAATTGGGTTGGTTTGGCCTAATTTCTGGATTTTTGGTAGTTTTGATAGTTACGTTGTTAACTAGTCAAAATCTTTATAAAATATAAGCCAGTAAGGGTTATAGGTGAATTAAAATGTGTGGAACTTGCGGATGCAACAAAGATGAAAAACACGGCGACGGATGTTGCTAAATAGACCATCCCCGCAGTTTGCGGGGTTGAAATTTTATTATAAAAACCATTAAAAGCAAAGAAATACAGATTTAACTGTCAAGTCCTGCCGAGCGAAGCGAGGTGGGACCTTTAGTCAACTTTTGTTAAAAGTTGCTGGGATGGCCGAATTGGTAAGGCGCTGGCCTTGAAAGCCAGTTCACTCTGTGTTTGGGAGTTCGAGTCTCCCTCCCAGCGCTAAAGCTATATTAATTTTATCTATAATTTCACCAAAGGCGATTTGGTTTTTATTATTTCTCGTGCTCAAATAAAACCGTCATTAGAGTCAGCATACCTTGACTCGTGTTCAAAGCTTAATTTTAAGTTCTCAATTTCACTTTTTGGAAAATACAAAGGCATATTTTTTGGACTAGCTAAAAAGGTGTACCTAAGTTCTGCATCTTCACCCATATCTTGAAGTATATTGTAAAGATCACCAGCACCTTGGTAAAGAAAACTAAGTCCATCAACAAAATTCCTAAGAGTTTTACTCTCCAAAATATCTTCAACGTGTTGGTTAACAAGAGCTCCACCCCGTGGAATGTCCCTTGCAGCATTCATTAACAAAAGATGGTCTTTGATTTTATAATTCTCTGAAACTTCGGCCAGAACACCAATTGAAAAATCGTATAAAGACATTTCAAACTTCTTTTGTGAAACTTCTCTATATTGATCTACGGACGTTTTAGTATCTGGAAAATTAGGAAAATGCCTAAAAACATATTCAGTGTCCTTCTTTTCCGATATTGTTAAATTATCAATCATTTTAACCCCAACAAAGTATAACTGCAAATTTATCCTTTATAACAACTCCCAAGTGAAGAAATATAAACAGAATAAGAGATATATTATGGTGGGGATAAAAAATCAGATCAGTCAAGCAGCTTCATTTAGACCTCTTTTAGAGCTTGTTGATAGTATTGTTGACAAAGAAGGCGGTGCATATGTTGTATATGGAGATAGCTCACTAAACGCATTAGATCACATAAAGACTGGAAACAAGAAGTTTGACGCTTTTACAGAATTAAGTGATATGGATATTTTGATTGTAACAAAGGATGGACCAAGGACGCCAGATTCAATATATCACGAGATGATTTATGAAAATATACCCGAGACTAAAAGAAATTCACCAATTGAAATAATTGATAATACAAGTTATCAAACAGGAATAACCTTTCCAAATTCCAATGGGAGTAGAAAAGATCATTATAATGAAGGTTTTTGGAACCCAAAAAGAATTAGTTCTGAAACTATTGAGAGTAAACATACAGAACTTACTAAATTTGAGAAACGAATCCAAGAAATAAGAACCTACGCATTAAATTTAGAACCACATTCACTCACAGCAAGGGAATTAAAACGCCTAGTAAAAACTACAAGGCGTGCATATGGGAATCTAAATTATCTGCGATACGGGATTTTTGAAGAGGTTGGAGGTCAGGTCTCAGAAGAATCAGGAAACGCTCAAGATGTAGCTGTATTGTATGTTGTAGAAAAGGGAATAGAACAACTAGAAAATAAAGTAGCATTTGATTCAAGTCAAGAATTAGTAAATTATGTTTTATATCTAAAGAATCTTGCAGAAGACGCACTTTGTTATTTTTATGACAATATTAACGAAATTAATGAATTTTGGAAAAAACAAGGTGTTTCGTTATACCAAAGATTAGAACCACAAACTAATGAAACGATTTTAAATTTAGATATGAATATAGAAACAGAACGACTCCCAGAAAGCATTGATGAGAGGGCGTCTAAATATGTGTCTTTAGACGTCTAAACCCAAATGATATAAGCATGTAAGGGGGAAAAATCTGTGAATAGTATATCTGACGTCATTTTGATCGGGGTATTATCTTTATTAATTATTTCAACAGCAAATTTTACGTTAACAACTAATAGATATTTTGATTTAGTTAATGCGGACACATCTGCCAGTATTACTATAACACTTTTAGAATCAGGATGTGAAAAGTGTGAAGTATTAGATGATGTTATTACTTCAATTAAATCTGAAGACATCAAAGTAAAGGTTGAAGTCAAAGAACCATTTGGCTCAATTAAGTCACGTCAATATGTAAGTGATTTTGAAATATCAAGACTCCCCGCAATTATAATTGAAGGTGAAATTGATAAATTGACTTTAGAGGGATTCATAGAAAAAAATGAAGCACTAATTTTTGAGACACCAATTGCACCATACTTTGAAGTTTCAAGTGAAGAGGTTAAAGGTAAAGTTACTATAATTAATATTAAGGCTAGCAGTTGTACGGATTGCTCAGACCTTTCAGTTGCTTTGAGCTTTTTAGATCAAAACGGAGTTTATGTAGAAGGCGGTATTGATATTGAATACGAAAACGCAAGTGAATACATAACTCAATATGAAGTTACAAGAGTACCATCACTAATTATTTTAGGGGATATTGCAGAATACGGATCAATTTACCAAACACTTCAGAGTGTATCAAAAGAGGGCACAGGATACATAGTAGTTCAACCAGCAGCCCCATATTTTGAATTAAAAACTAAGGTAACTAGAGGACTAGTAGATATTACGTACTTAGGTGATTTAGCCTGTACTGAGTGTTATGATGTTTCAATTCACGATACAGCACTTGGCAATCTTGGTATTTACCTCAGTGATAAAACTACATATGATATTAGTGATTCAGAAGGTATTGAGTTAATTGAAAAGTATAATATAACTAAAGTTCCAACGGTTATTTTGACGGGTGACCTAGCAGCATATGATGGTTTTGAAAGTATTTGGGCTGATGTTGGCACAGTTGAGAGTGACGGTACTTATATTTTTAGAGAAATGGATCAAATTACTGGGGCAGTTTTTAACGAACTTGAATGAAGCGTCAAAAATCTAGATCTGATAAATTACTGAAAAGTTTAGCTTGATACCCCAGACTTGTTAATTTTTCTATGTTCTCAACCCTATCATCAAAAAAGAAAATGTCTTGTTTTTTGACACCTAAACGATCTAAAATTTTTTTGTAGAAACGTGGACTTGGTTTTTTTATTCCAATATTACAACTTGCAATAACATCATCAAACAAGTCTCCACCCAAAAGATCAAGTAAACGAGTAAGCCTGTACTTTTCTTGATTTGTTGCCAGTACAATTTGGTAACCTTTTAATTTTAAGTTTCTCAAATTTTCTATGACTTCCTCATTTTTAGTATCAAGAGACGCCCAAAAATCAAAAATTTCGTCAGAAGACACCCCCCATTTTTGAGAATATTTAGATTCAAAAAGATCTTTTAAATCAAGTTTACCCAACTGACACTTCGAAAAATCCCCACTAATAAAAAGTTCAGAAACCATCTCACTTGGAATGTCTTTTGATTTTGGAAATTCTTCACTAAATTTTTTTGATAATATTAGCATACCATCCAAATCAGGAACGATCACTTTCATAAAAAGTAATAGGAATTAAAGATAAAATAATTAACTAATATCTCTTTTTACAAATACAAGAAGCCCTAGTAACGTTAAGATTCCAGGAAGTACTATTAATTTTATTAGTGAAACTACAGGAGAACGATACTTCAGTCTCTCAAGGCTTGGTTTAATTATACCATGATCATAGTCAACATCAACAAATTCATCAGGAACGTCATATACACCAGTAAAAGTACCAAGTACACCTTGCATTAAAGGAATAAACCGTACGCCACCAGCTTCAAGAATTGAAATGTATAGGTTACCAAAGTCATAACCCACATCAGTAAAGCTAAGCACACCCTCATACGCACCCATATCCCTACTAACATCCCTAATTTGTATGAATACAAAAAAAGCAACAATTACTAAGAGTACTGAAGGTATGATACTTTTGAGTTTACTAGAAGACAGAGCTGAAATAGCAGCACTAATACTCCCAAAGAAAAGAGCCACAAATACAGAGTATATGAAAAAATATGGAATCTTTGAAACAAAAACCATAAGAGATGCAAGATCTAATTCAAATACTGAAGCCCAAATATAAACTGAAAGGAAAAGTGAAAGTGCGGAGTAAATTAAAATTGAAACTAAAAATGCCAAAAATTTCGACATGAAAATTGATGCACGACTTACTGGCTTTGTTACTAGTAATAGAATAGTTCTGTCACTCACCTCCTCAGCAATCATTGAAGAACAAAAGTATGCGGAGAGTAAACTTATTGCCACACCACTAACCCATACATATGAAAGAACAGAAAAGAATCCAAAAAGATACTCAACCATTAAGTCTAGACTAGTAACATTAAAGAAATTAGCTTCAAGTGCAATTTGAGAAAATATGACTAAAGGTACTGCCAAAAAGACAGAATAGACTAAGATAGTTTTTAATCTAAAGAAATCCTTAAACGTCTTTTCAAATATGGCTTTATTTATCATTTTTTTCACCTAGAGTACTGACTGTTTTCTGCTCATTATTTTTTAAGTCGCTTTTGTCACCTAACACATTCATGAAGATATTTTCTAATGACATTTTTAGTGGATAAAATCCACCTAAGTTTTTTGTATCATTTTTAAACATTGTAAAAATTGCAGACTTAAACCGTTCAGGATTTTTTACCTCAACTTCAATGTTCCCGTCTGGATTTAGTTTAGCAGGACCGAGTTTAGATATGCGCTTCAAATACGCGGGGTTATTAGCAGTCTCAACAATGTATTTATTACTCGCAAATTTATTTTTAAGTGAATGGATATCACTTTGTAAAACGGTATGACCTTTGTTAATGATTGTAACATGGTCAACTACTTTTTCTAATTCATCTAAGATGTGACTACTAACTAAAATTGTTTTACCTTCCTTTTTTGCTAGATCCTTAATTTTCGTTAAAACATCAAATCTACCAATAGGATCAAGGTTTGCAGTTGGTTCATCTAAAATTAAAACATCGGGATCATGGATTAAGGATTGAAGAAGTCCAAGTTTTTGTTTCATACCCGCACTAAAGCCCCTAGCATTACGATTTTTAAAGTCAGTTAAACCCATCCAATCTAGTAAATTGTTTGCTCTCTCTTTAGCCTCACTTGGTTCAACACCACAGATTCTAGCATTATATACTAAAAAGTCAAAGGCAGATTGAGAATAAAAGTTAGGGTGCTCAGGAGAATAGCCAATTCGGGCTTTTGCCTCATTTTTACCTGCTTCTTCCCCAAACACTTGCGCAGATCCATTTGTTGGACTAATTGCACCCGTAATCATCTTTATTGTAGTTGTTTTTCCAGCACCATTAGGACCAATAAAACCATGAACGGTACCCTTCTCTATTTTCATTGAAAGATTATTTACCGCAGTTAGTCTTTTGACTAGGCCAAAAGTCTTAGTCAATTCAGTAGTTTCTATTGCGATTTCCATTTTTTAAACACCTTAAATCCTCCAAATAAAATTAAAATTGCAATTAGTGTATTGTTTAGAAAACTTAAACTTGTTGAAGTGAACGTATCAACTTCATATGAGAAAAGTTTCTCAAAGCCATCTTCATCAAGTAAAGACACTATCACTTCATGATCCCCATTAGGGAGTCTCATACTAAACTGTGTTTTTCTTCCCGACCCTGCAATTCCACCATCAACATAAATCATAGTGTAATAATCTTCACTAGACTGAACACTAACAGACGCACCTTTAGACGAAACAGAAGGTTTTAGAAAATCAACTTGGTTTAATATGAAAATTTCACCACCCTTACCAAGCAATATAATTTCATCCCCATAACTTACTGCACTTTTAACATCATGATTAAAGTATGCCACCATTTCTCTTGAAGTTAGGTTATATACGCCAAATCTCCCTTCAGACATTCTGCCACCCCCACCTTCTTGACCTGGAATAACTAAAGTTAATAGATCACCAAATCTTTGTATTTCAGGAAAATATTGCCATTCATTCTCATCTAAATCCCTTCCTTGCTTCCCATCAAGGTAAATAGTTTCAATTAGGTTTTTTGTCGCTCCACTGTAAACCATTAAAATATTTGCCGGTTCACCCCATTTTCTAGAAGCACCAATTAGAATGTCATTGTGATTATCATCATCATAATCAGGAATAATTTCAACAGGCAATACTTTTCCATATTCACTCCAAGTATTCCAAGAATCTCTAATTCCAGAATACTCAAATTTGTATGTTGGTGAAAAGACACTCAAAAATGATTCTTCAGAAGAGTAAATGAGAAAGTTTTCATTTTTTCCATCCCCATCAACGTCAGCAGAATTAGTATCATAAAAAATATTATACGCAGAAAAAATAGCTCGTTGCCTACCATTTACCGTGCTCAAGAAAAATACGTCATTTGGCTTGTCTTGGACCCATTTTTGAGCCAAGATATCATTTATTCCATCACCATCAACATCTTCAATTATTCTTAATTGATCTGATTGAAGATTTTTATATTCAGCACTCCACAAAACTTTATCAGTTATAACACTTAAATTTCCAGACCAAGTACCAAAAATAAATTCACCAACCCCGTCTCCTGAAAAGTCATCAAGACAAAGTACATAACCCCCACCACTATACCAAGGTGCAGTGTATTTTTCAGTTTGATTCGAAGAATATCTATGAGCTTGTTGATCTTTAAAAATTAATTCAGTTAAATTTTTCCCACTAAGAATAGTAAAGTATGAATCCCCAACAACAAGTAAATCATTAGTTCCATCAGAATCATAATCACAAGAACTAAATGAATTGAGTCGAGAAGATATCCTCAAATCATCTATGTTATTACCACTGTTTTTTATCTGTTCCATTAATTCAACTGGCATGGGGAGTGCACTCAAAATATTAGTCCAATAAAGAACTGACAAGGGTTCATAGTCATTAATGTCATAACCAGTACTATACTTTACCTCATACGGAATTTGATCAAGAACCTCATATGAATAATTTTCAACTTGAGCTAGTATGGTGGCATTTTTTAGATACTCATCAAAATCCCCAATATAACTTCTAGAAGTTCCATTTCTAAAGTAAGAAGTACCATCTTTATTGACAACGACTAATCCATCAAAGTCATCATCATGGTTGTATAGTGCAACTGCAGTGTCACCTAAAACTTTTATGTCAGTTAGTGAACCATTTCTTGCCAAGTCGTCAGAGAGTGAATAAGTCCATAAAACTCCTGCCTCATAACCTATCATAGAATAAAATGAAGGTCTATTTTGTTGAGAACGTTCATTGTCTGTGAAAAACACTCGTATCTCATCACTTATTGAACCAACTTTTGAAGAAGTTGGAAGATACCACAAAGTTTTGGATGTTTTTGAATCAACTAATTTTGTTTCACAACTACCTGCAATAACAACTAAATCACCCCCAAAAATTTTATAATTTTGTCCACTACAGTCAAGACCTTTAGTCTCAATGGTTTTGATCAAAGTGCCCCCATCTAAATTATATATTTTAGTGGTCTCAAGCCCACTCCTACTAATACTTAAAGTGTATAATTTTCCACCACTTATATCTACATCACTTACAGTCTCACTCAAGTCAAAAGCAGGTACACCATTCTTAAAGACCATAATACCATCACTAGCATAGGCCACATCATAATCCTCAAAGGTTTTGAGTTTTAGATTCTGAAAAAATGGTGATCCATATCCAGATTCACGCTTAGCTTCTTTGTATACTGAACGAAGCTGACTTGCCGTAAACTCCTTCACCTCAAATTTTCTGTTCTGATTAAAAAAGTGAATAAACCCATCTTCACAAACTGCTGCATTTTCTGAAATGAACCAAATCGAACGAGGATACTCACCTTCAGTTCTGTTTGATATTTCATCAAATAATATGTAAGGTTCACATAGTACTTCCTTTTTTACGAAGTTCAAATCAGAGTCTAGAAAATAAACTGCACCCTCTTGGGTTGCCAAATAATATTTTTGATCCCCTTGTGCGAAGTCCCAGATGTCTGATTCAGCAGTAAAGTTAGCATATATCTCACCTGTTTTTGAGAAGAAGTAAAAAGAATATCCAGATGCTACACCAAACCCATCACCCACAGGTTTTACTCTCCAACTTCTAGTTTGTTTTTTGTCCCAAATTAAGGCCATATCAAATACATCAATAGTTGGTTCAAAATTCCACAGGGGTTCAAGGTTTGGAAAGCTATATGCCCTGATATTTGGAAAATCTTGAGTAACTAAAGTCACTACCAAAATCTCATCAATTATTGAAAAATCTGAAATACCCGCCAAATTAAGTTGGTCAACTAAACCTAACGTATCAAAGATGTAGAGTGTGTTTGAAGTTGAAATAATATAATAATCATCATGAGTTTGTATCCCAGTTGGTACCCCACCAACCCACGGATTAATTTGTGCACCAAAGGTTGGAATAAGTAATAGGGCTAATACCAAATACCGCACAGAGATCAATAATCAGGAAGTATAAATGTGTTAGAATAGAGCTTAAATATTAAAAATGTGCGAAAAAACTTATGCGAGTCTATGGTGCTTTAATTATGGTTTCACTGCTTGCAGGCTGTGTTTTCATGGGTTATGATTTTAATGCAAAGGACGTGGTGGAGTCGACATTATTAGACCTCCCCAGTGGATGGGAGTAGGAAATGCAACCAACCGAATTGGATGAAAGATCGATAGGATCAGAACTAAAAGACGGTTTTAAGAGTGGAAGTGAAGGACGAGTACTGAGGTATGTTGATGAAACTCGTGTTGGCTACGATAGATTAATTTTAAGTGTAATTTCTTTTAAAGATAATAATTGGATGGAAAATTTTAAGGAGCCCGCAATTGAGTCACTAAAACAAGGTGGAGAAATCCAAGACAAGACACCTCAGATGGAAGGACTAGATTGTGAAGGCTTCATCAAGGACAGGGACGTAAACCAACAAAAGATTTTAGTTTGTTCAGACAAAAATGTATTTGTACTTTTAATGAGTCAAAGTGAGGATGGAAGCTTTTACGATATCGAAAGTATGATGACTGAAGTTTGGGATAAAATTAAAGAATAATAAAATCTTTAAACTCATGTTTAGGACTAGTTTGTGGATGATAAAGGAATTACAATAGGTCAAGTTTACAGTAAAAAAGAGCTAAAAGACAAAGGATATTTTCCAGTTTGTGGGTTTGGAATAACTTTGTCCGTTTATGCTAAAGAAGATAGTCTTGAAAGGATATCACTAAAAAAAGTTGACAAAAATGGTAATACCCCAAGGGAAGGAGAAGCACCCTTTAGAAAAGCGTATATGAGTTATCAAGTATCAAATAAACCAAGAACTAACATTAATTTCATAGAAAATGATTTTGTTTATAGTTTGGAATAACAACACAAAGGAAAGTTTAACAAGCCCCCTCCCCCTTTGGAGACGCATAAATCATTTAGAGATTATTTCGACTTCAGGGTGTTTCTTAGAAATTCCAAATTTCCACTCATCATAATATCGAGGTGTTGTTTGTAAGTCAAACAAAACTACCACCACGTGGTCAAAGTGTTGAGGATATCTAAGAAGTTTGTCTGCAATGGTTCTAAGACCCTCTGACGTTGTAGGCCCTTTTATTTCAATAGCAATGCTATCCACGATCACATCAGGTCTTGAAGATCCTCTTTGATACTCTATTTTTGTTTGTGAAAATTCACTTTTCATCCATTGAGCCAAGCCAGCTTGGTATTTTTCTTCTTGGTCGTATTTTTTAAACGGCTCAAATCGTTTTATTCTATTAACAACTCGAGTAAATAATAACCCATCATCAACTGCCTTTTGATCGGCATCTATGATTGTTTTGAGTTTTTCGGGTTTTTCCCAAATCTCAACACCATTCCTGTCGACGTATTGGACAAGTCCTTTATTTATTTGCGTTTGAACAAATTCTTTTCGTTTTTCCTTTCTTTTTTTATGTACAAACCAGAAAATTATGAGACTCATCGTGAAAACAATTCCAATAGTCAATAACAGAGTAGTAACCACACTCGAATTTGATTTCATCCAAGTGATAGCAGGTTGAATAAAGAGAGCCCATATGACTATTAACACTAGAGAAGCACCGATAACTAACTGAATCTCAGGTGGTAAATCACCCCAACTTAGATCACTTTGATTATGAGTATATCTGCGCCTACGTGAAACTCTTGATTTTGTTTTTGGTCTCGTTTTAGGTCTATATTTGTTTTGGTCCCTCATGCAAAGCGATTTGCCAAATTTGTTAAGAGAATACTCAAATACCTTCTTCGTCACTTTAGTTCTACACTCCGAACAGTAGTATTGCTTCCGTTTTGATGCACTTTTTTTATGGGATTTATTCGACCTACCTGATTTATCTACCCAAAAGGGATTTCCAAAATCTAACGAACCAAAAGGCCCATTCACCACACTCAAAAGTTATACCTAAACTTAAATTGCTATCTGATAAGTTATATTTCAAATAAATTTTTGAAAAACAGCCACGCGAAGCGTGGCACAAATGATCAAACTTTTTGAAGTTTGAACGCCCCAAGCGGGATTTGAACCCGCGTCTCAGGCTTGAAAGGCCCGAATCCTTGGCCGGGCTAGACGATTGGGGCATCTAGGTATGACCTGAAAAAATACAGGAATTTAGCAGTTAAAAACTTTCCCCTGTTTGCAGTGGATTTACTCTTTTTTCTGCTTAAAAAGTGTCGTTATGTAGCCAGCAACCATATTTCTCATGCGCTTACTTGGAAAAATCAATAGGTCTGAGACTGCCTTTTTATTCTGATCGAAGTCTTTAGTAATTCTTTCTGGATACTTCTTAAGCGTCCTTCTTGCAGTCCTCTTGATTAATGTTGAGCGTACTTTTCCCATTATTTAAGCTCAATTCTGCAGTTTAAAGACTTTTGGATTGTTATTAATTAAACAGGTACAACAGTCAACCCAACATCCCCATCTGCCACATAAAGATACCCATCAGAAAATACCATTTGATTTACCGTTACTTGGGTGTTTATTTGGTTAAGTAACAAAGGACTAAGGGGGTTGGTATTGTCAAAGACCTTTATGACGCCAGAATCAACCAGATACATTCGGTTTTCTGATAATGCAAGGGTACCAATAGAATATCCTTCAAAAAAGTTAGTGGAAAAGGTTAGCGAACCAGTCGGTCCTATCTCAAAGATATCTAAGCCCTTAGGACCTTGCGCAACATAAAGATAACCACCATTTAATCGAATATTCCATGCAGCTTCGTCAAAGATAACTGAATCAGTCACTACTGGATTTTGTGAATTTGAGATATCAAGTAAAGTGGTGGCAAAAGGTTTATTTGAAACCGCAGCAACCCAATTTTCATTTAAGGTTAGATCTCGCGGCATACCTAAAAAGTCAGTTCGAGAAACCTCTTTCGGGTTAGTAGGATTGGTGACATCATATACAATAAGGCCAATTTCACCAATAACTGTGTAAAAATAATTACCACTTACTGCGACACCATCAGCTGCCATATATTTCTCATTAAGCTGTATTGGATTATAGGGATCAGACAAATCATATATTTGCACTGTCATCTCACCATTAAAGTACGCTTTTTTGTCTCGTATGACAATACCAGTAAATTGACTACTCGTGTCGTATCGTTTTGAGTATGCAAGTATTGGGTTATCAGGGTCACTAATATCTGCAACATTGAAAAATTTCTGCTCCACGCTGACATAAATTACGCCACCATTGCTAGATATTGTAGTTGCTCTTCCATGTAAGTCAAAATCTTTTAGATAAACGGGATCTAGTGGATTAGTTATATCAATTATTTTTAGTCCCAAAACGGAGTCGATGATATACGCATACTCATTATGAGTGATTATACCTTGAAGATCAGCAGTTCCAGAAATAATATCACTTGAAATATTTTCAATTTCTAAGTTACTAGGTGAACTTATGTCAACAACGGTGAATCTATGTGGGTGGGATCCAGTAAGGTATGCATAATTCCCACTCACACTCAAACCCTTTAGATTGGTCGGAACGGAAATCGAGTCAACTAATATTGGTGATGATGGTATTGAGAGATCATACACCTCAAACACTGAATCAAAGAGGTATCCTACATTATTGTCTGCGGTCTGAACGGACATGATGCGAGACAAATACAAGTAATCCCCTTTTATTTCAAAATTTAGTATATGTGATTCAAAGGGGATGAAATTCACGACGACTGGATTTTTTGAATCTCGGACATCTACAATATTTAATCCTCCGATACCAAAGCCAACATATGCATATCCCTCATATAACTTCACAGTGCCGCCACCAATACCAACAATAGGAACACTCGATACTGCAACAGGACGGGCAATATCTTCAAGAGAATATATTGCTAGTACTTTATCCATGATAAAATATGCATAGTTATTCGCAACAGCAATAGACTTTGGAAACATATCACTTGTAAAATCTAAAGTTCCTACCGGTTCACCAAAGGGATCTGAAACGGGTGTAATTCTTAAACCCGTTCCATCTATCAAATATAGATACATACCATCTTGGTAGGTTGACTCAGAGTATCCACTCGTTATTAGGGTCCCAACAACTGATGGTGAAACAGCATCAACAAGACTTACCACCTGAATATTTTTATCATTAGAAAGCCAAACGGCCACATCATCAGCAGCATCAACCAATTCGGCACGTCCTGCAGCTTTCACACTTTTTCCAACAACGTTGTGATTCGGATTTGTAAAGCTTGAACCGTGTATGACTTCATCATTTAGTGGTTGAGTGTTATTTTCCTGAAGATAGTCGTTTTTCTCTTGAAGTGAAGTGTAAATACCAATGTAAAAGACAGCAGCCAAAACAACAAAGAAAATAAGGATTTTTCCTTTTCCCATTATAACAATAGTTTAAGAGTCGTATAAAAGAGGTTGTAATAAGTGGATAAAGCCACCTCTGATACCTTTATAAATTGTCTAAAATTGATGTTAATGATGACAGATTTAAGTCCATTTGCACAGAAAATCTTTGACGCACTAGAAAGTTTTGGAGCAACAAGTCCTGAAAAGACCAAGAGTGCAGATCAGGTCATGGAAAAAGTAAAAATGGGTAAAGGCCAGATTAATTCGATATTATCGGAACTACAAAAGAAAGGTATAATCAAGCGAATAGCAAAGTCTAAAAGGGCGGGCTATTACATTATCAAAGGGGTCTAAACATGAAATTGAAGTGGGTCATGACGTTAGTGCTTGTATTGTCACTTGGTTTTTCCATTGATGTTAGTGGGAATTTTCGTCCAAGCTCAATTGAAACTGAGTATGGAACGGGTCAGACCATTAATTTGACTATAACTAATAATGAAGTGGATGAAATTCTCAATTTAAACGTTGAACTAACAGGTATCCCAACTTGGATGCGTGTAATCCCAAGTAGTTTTGAACTTTTTGGTGGTCAAACTAAAACACTAAAGTTTTTCTTTAGTAATCAAGCACCACCCGCATCATATATTTACACAGCAAGAATCAAAAGTAATAATACGATAGTCTGGGATGGCAATATCATAATTGGTGTAACAGGAGAAGGAGTAAACATCCCAACACCACCACAAGATCAAAAATATATTTACATTCATACACAAAAAGACGCTAACCCAGGAGAGACTATAATCATAACACTAGACGTCTCAAGTAATTTAGTACCAAGTGATGCAGATATAACACTTCTAAAAGACGGAGACGAAGTTGTTAAAGTATCTGAAACACTAGATAAAACACAAAAAAGTTTTACATTAACAGTTCCAAATGGAGAACAAGCAGGTCAATACATGATTCAAGCATACTTGGCAGGTAAAGAAATATCCAATCAGACTCGAATTGACGTCACAGAATTAAACAAGGTTGAGATTAGTAAAGAGACTAAGAAAAAATTACTCGGAAAGGAAGTAGTTTTGATTGCAAAAAATATTGGTAATACGTTTAAGGAAGGTGAAGTCACAGCACAAATTTCTGTATTTGATAGGCCTTTACTTAATGCAGAACCAGCACCTGAAGTTGAAAGGGACGGTTTCTCATATACTCTAAAATGGGATTATAAGATTGCACCTGGGGACGAGAGAATTGTAGCCTCATATACAGTAGATTATATTCCGTATAGTATAATTGGTGTACTTGTCATAATTGCAATTTTACTCATGCTTCAAAGACCTGAAGCAGTTGAAGTAAAGAAAAGCTTTGAGCAGACCAAGGGTCATGAGAAAGCAGGAATAAAAGTAACTTTAACGCTAATTAACAGTTCAGATGAAACAGTTGAGGGCGTTGTAGTTGAAGACTTGGTTCCAGGAATTGCAAGGGTGAAGAAAGCTTTTATTGTAAAACCAAAAGCTAAGAAAGAGAGAGCAGGAACTAATCTTATTTGGGACATAGGTAAATTAGCACCAGGGGAAGAGAGAATTCTCTCATATGAAGCAGAACTTAGTTTTGGTATTATTGGAAAACTGGAATTGCCCAAACCAAAAGTTAATTGGCATCAATAAATCACTCATTTGCGAGCGATAAACTTTAGAATGGGTTTTAGATCTAGAGTTTCTTTGTATTTTTTACCCAATTTAGTAATATTTGGATAAACATGTTTAAGATAACTAAGAAATTGAGTAACATTCCCGTGACCTTTTTTTGTACGCTCAAAATCAATCAACCTGACTCCGTCTTTAGTAAGAAAAAAATGTTTATGAGGTCTATGACTCTCCTCTTTCATAAGATCTAATTTATCTAATTGGTGTAAAGCCAAAAGGAAGTCCTTTGCACTTAATTTTACCTCATCTGGTGTGAAGTCTTTAATCACACGACCATTAATTTTTGACATCGCAATTAGTCGCCCAATTCTAAAGTAAGGAGTTGGTGCAAGTTTGTATTTTTTTAGAATACGAAGAGATTTGTATTCTTTTTTCGCGTTGAGTAAAAACCCTTTATTAAAAATTTTAAATGCCAGAGGGCCTAAAAACCAGACTTTTGAGTGTTTTCCACGCTTCATATGTATATTGTAATTGTTCTAAATAAAAACCCCGTATGTCGGGGAAAATCCCATATGTTAGGGAAAACATAGGTTATAGTGCGGATATGCTTAAGTATAAACTTAGCGTTTTTGTTTTATGGCTGAAGACAGCATCTTTAGTAAGATTATTAGTGGTGAGGTCAAAGGCTGGAAAATTTATGAAGACGAATTGGCTTGTGCATTTTTAGATGCATTTCCAGTTACTGAAGGTCACGTGATTGTGGCGTATAAGGGTAAGGAAAAAGACATTTTTGAATTAACAGACAAAAACTTCATACACCTGGCAAAGATATCTAGAGATGTTGCAAAAGCGATGAAGAAAAAACTTAATGCAAATTTTGTAAATATTTTAACAGCTCAAAGCATGATAAAACACGCGTTTATACACGTAGTACCCCGGTTTGATTATGATTTAATGGGTGTTGTGCCCGACATGGAAAATAAACGACAAATTGAAAAAGGCACAATGAATGAATTACAAAAGAAACTAGAAGGTGAAATCGATGTTAGCAAAAAAGTTTGAAGGAAATCTCGCAAAAACTGTAATTGAGCCAGACAAAGCCTTCGCGTATGCAGAGGCGGAAGGAGTGATTTTAAGTTCGTCTTCTAGTTGGCACCGGACAATTGAAAAGGACGAAGTAGTTGATATGGCAGAATTCATGTTTCTTGTGAGCCATGGTGGAAAACCAACTCAAGTGGAGGTCACGTATGAGAAGGGTGAATTTGTAAGAAAGCTAACTGATTTGTCTAAAGAGATGGGTGAAACTAGTGAAGAAGAGGAATTTTTGAATACTCTAAGATTTCCAAGTGATGGAGATATATTAGCCACGCTTGAAAAGGACGAGAGAGTACAAAATGCACTAAAGAAAGCTAAGCACTTAAGACTGTACTCAATGGATTTTGTAATCTTTGATGATACTCATGGTGGTCCAGTCTGGCACATACTACTAAAAAATTGGCCGCTAACTAATTATTTTAAGCGTGAAAAACCAATGACAGTTGAAGCTGTAGTTGATGGCATTAAAGGTAAGGTCAAAAAACTAGCAGTATATCGCACGTGATTGGTTTGAAATTTTTAGAAGTTGATGGCGTAAACGTTCCCTACTACGTAGAGAACCGAAAAATTCGTAACCCAAGGGTTGAAGTGACAGACCGAATTACTGTAATTTTGCCAAAATCCCGTTTTGATGGGGTAAAAAACATCAGTGAAGATGTAATTGTAGCTAAATTCTCCAAATGGATGTTAAAACAGTATTTAGAGTTAAAAGACTCATTATTGAAGATGCCAGAGCAAGGAATTGAAATATTTGGCAGTAATTGGGAGTGGTTTAAGGGGAATAAATTTTCAATTAATTCAGAGAAGAAAACACTACATTTAGACCCAAAGGATAAAACTCAGGTCAAATTATTCAAAAAGGAGCTTAAAAGAAAGCTATTAATCAAAATTAATGGATTTTGTAAAGAATACGCCACGAAATATGACTTTAAGTATGGAACTATCTCAATACGCAACGCTAAGTCAAGATGGGGGAGTTGTACACCCGAGAATAACTTGAATTTCAGCCTAAGACTTTTTGTTCTAAATGATAAATTAATTAGAAGTGTTGTATATCACGAATTGATTCACACTATCCATAAAAATCATAAAAAACATTTTCATAGCTGGTTGAAAAGGGAAGTCCCAATAAATCTCAATAAAGAGCTGCATGATGGGTGGATTTATGCTGAAGTTTTATTTAGGAAGTTGAGTCTGTAGTTTGTGAAGACTTGGAATACTACGTTTTCAAAAGAGGATTTAGAAGTAGGGTGGGATGGAATATTTCCCCTTGAACTTGCAAAAAAAGTAATTAAAACTTTTTCAAAAGAAAATGAGACAGTTCTTGATCCATTTTGTGGTACGGGTACTACTTTAGTTGCCGCTAAAGAGCTACATAGAAAAGGTGTTGGAATTGATTTATCACAAAAAATAATAGACATTGCAAAAACCAGAGGGGTTAATCCAAAAGTGGGTAGTGTTTTTAGTTTAAGTGAGTTAGTGACAAAAGATTCAATTGACTTAGTCTTTACTTCACCCCCATATTGGACACACCTCACAAAATATACAGACTACATACCTCAAAAAGATGAAGACGTGGGTAAAATTCAGAGTTACACTAGTTTTTTACACGATTTAAAACGTGCATTTTCACAGGTGTTTTTAGTACTAAAACAAGGGGGTAAGTGCGCCGTATTAGTAACTGATCTTTCTGACGACAAAGTAAGGGCACTACCAACAGACTTAATAAAAATATTAACTGAAATTGGGCTAAAGTACCAAGAAACCATAGTATGGGACAAAAGAACTGAGATTTCAAGAAAGCTAAAACGAGAGTTAAGTGAAATTCCAGAGAGCTTAAATGAAAAAATACTGGTGTTTTCTAAGGAACTTATTTAAATCACTCAGGCCAACCACTCTAGTTTTGGTGATCAAGTGGACATTGAAAAACAATTAAAAACAGGAACTACAACTTTAGGATTATTATACAAGGATGGGGTAATTTTAGCTGCAGACTCGCAAAGTACATCAAGTTATGTTGAGAGTAGGTATGAGAAAAAAGTACACCCAGTAAACAAGAAGATGGCACTAACTACTGCAGGTGTAGTTGCTGATTTACAGTATGTCCTCAGACTCATGAGAGTTGAGTCAAGACTTCATGAAATGGGAAACGGAAATGTTACAACTAAAGCACTTGTAACTTTACTTAGTAATGTATTACACTCAAATAGGTATTTTCCTTACATTGCAGCCATGGTAATTGGTGGCTACGACAAGGAAGGACCACATTTATTCTCAATGGACCCATATGGGGGTATTGGACGCGGTGAAAATTTCTTTTCAACAGGTTCAGGTTCACCTCTTGCAATGGGTGTATTAGAGAGTCAATATACAGAAGGGCTAAGTGAAAATGAAGCCATTGAACTAGCAAAAACCGCAGTGAACGCCGCAATTCAACGCGACGTATACAGTGGTGGTAAGAAGCTAACTATTGCTGTCATCGACAAAAACGGTTACAGAGAAATAGAATAAACAGTTGATTGTAATGAGTGGAGAAGAAGTTTTAACTAGAGTACTCTCTCTCCTGCCAAGTAAAGCAGATATTGGAGAGAGTAGATTTGAAGCAGCCAATGTAGTCATATTTAGCAAGAATTTTGACTTCTTTATGAATGCACACGAAGTATTGCGTGAAGTTGCTAAAGAGGTTAAACTTAGAATTGAAGCTAGAGCAGACAGAAGCCTACTTATGCCTGCTGAAGATGCTGAGAGTGAAATTAGAAAAATAATCAAAGACGCAGGAGTTACTGATATTTTCTTTGATACATATGGATCTAAAGTAATCATTGAAGTTGAAAAACCAAGTGAAGTTTTAGGAAATGGTAATAATAAAATTACTGAGATAAAGAAAAAAACAGCATGGACCCCAGTAATTCAAAGAAAGCCCCCACTAAAGTCAGACATCATTAATACAATTAGAAGAATCTGGACTCAAAACAGTAAAGACAGATCAAACTTCCTTCACGGTGTTGGAAAACGAATTTATGAAGATTTCAAAGAGACTGAGTGGACAAGAGTTAGTTTTTTGGGTGCCGCAAGAGAAGTTGGAAGAAGCTCAATGTTACTTCAAACCAACGGTTCACGAGTTCTAATGGACTGCGGTATTAATGTCGCGAATAAAGATAAGGCATTTCCAGTACTAGATGCTCCAGAATTTCAAATTGAAAGGTTAGATGCAGTTGTAATTTCACACTCTCACTTAGATCACGTCGGTTTTACTCCGTTTCTTTACAAATACGGATTTAAGGGTCCAGTCTACATGACACCCCCAAGTTTGCCACTAGCAGTACTATTATCTCTAGACGCCATGGAGATTGCTCATAAAGACGGAGGCAATGCCCCATATTCTAGTAAAGAAATTGAGCAGATGGTACTTCATACTATCCCACTCCCATATGAAGAAGTAACTAACATTACACCAGACGTCAGATTAACCTTATACAATGCAGGTCACATTTTAGGCAGCTCAATTATTCATTTTCACATAGGTGAGGGCTTCTACAACTTAGTCTACACGGGAGATATGAAATACGGCCCAACCAAGATGCACGATTCAGCAGTAAATAAATTCCCAAGAGTTGAAGCTGTCATGATTGAGAGTACATATGGTAGCCCAAGAGATTTACTACCTTCACTAAAGGATGCTCAAGATTCACTTGTTAAAGAAATAAATGAAGTTATTGATAATAAGGGTAAAATTTTAATTCCAACTGCAGGAGTTGGCAGAGTACAAGAAGTTATGCTCACAGTTGAAGAAGCAGTTAGAAACGGAACTTTACCAGAAATTCCAATTTATATTGACGGTATGGTATGGGATGCAACAGCAATTTACACGACATACCCAGAATATTTAAGAAAAAACATTAGAAAACTAGTCTTTTCAAATGAAGAGAATCCATTGTTAAATCCACTTTTTAAGAGAGTTGGTGGACAAAAGGACCGAAAATCCATTGTAGATGCAGATGAATCTAGTATCATTATGGCAACTAGTGGTATGTTAAACGGTGGACCCAGTGTATTTTATCTCAGCCAACTTGCACCATATGAAAAAAATAAATTAATTTTTGTCACGTATCAGGGCAGGGGTACTTTAGGTGAAACTGTAATGCATCAACCTAAAGACATTCTAATCAATCAAAGAGATAGAATTCCACTCAATATGAAAGTCGTAAAGGCGGAAGGTTTCTCAGCCCACAGTGATAGAAAACAACTTCTTAGTTATCTAAAAAATATGGAACCACGACCAGGACTAATCATGCCAGTTCACGGAGACCCTGCTAAGTTGCCAGAGTTTGCCTCAACTATTAGAAACACCTTAAGGATGTCCACTAAAATACCCAATATTTTGGACTCAATAAGGCTAAAGTAAAAAAGCAACTAATGTGTAAGTGAAGTATATGGATCTAAAAGGTTTTGATGTCTATTCATTCCCAAGTAAGCCAGAAGTTTTGTATGCAATAAGAGACTATGAAATCAAGATTAAGGATAGTTATTTCAAATTTGTAATTGAGCTTTTTATTAGGCAAAATTGTCCTCGCATTTTAATCAAACAAGGTAATTCTAGAAACCCACAATTCTTGATTAGAAATATGTCTGAAGGTTTACTTCGTCCAATTGGTGCTGGTGTTGCAAGAGAGATTAGAAAAATAATTTTTCAAAGACCCGTTGGAGATATTTTTGAGGGTTGTGTTGAAGCCATTGCTGACATTGGTAGTGTATTTGGTTCTATGCCCTTGCCAGGTGGCTCAGTCGTAGTAAGGATTCCAGTAATTTTAGCAAATCATGTTGAATTTGAAAATAAAACCAAGAATAGACGACAAGCTAAACGCGTAGTGTTTGAACTAAAGCCTCAAGGGTTTGGTTATATGATTGCAACTCAAAAAGGTCTTGAGATCATGATTGATAAAATTGACAAAGGCATTAAGGTCTTTTCGCCAGAATAATGGCTTTTTGCCAATCTGTCATATCACTTGGAGACACCCAATCAAGAGACAAAAATTCATGATCAATTTCACTCCCCAATTTTTCTTCTCCGCCAATTATGTTACATTTAAAAAATAAAACTACATTCTCTCCGCCCTTAGGGTGATTAAATTTATTAGCATGAAAGAAGGTACCGACTTCAATTTGCAGTCCCGTTTCTTCTTTTACCTCACGAATCACCGCATTTTCTAAGCTTTCCTTCTCTTCAACTAAACCACCAGGAAACATATAGCCCCCTCGACTAGTTTTTATCATTAAAAATTTCCCATCCTTCTCAATTAAAGCCTTAGTTGAAACTGGGTGTTTTGGAATCATACAATTACTTGATAAAGTGATTAATAACTTTTAGTCCTTCGTCAAGTAGGTCTTTTGCTACACCTTTAGATTCAGATTCAACTGCGAGTCTTACCATCCCTTTCATAGGTTTTAGCCAAATCCACCCTTCTTCTTTAAGAATTTTAACACCGTCACGAAGGTCAAGTTCATGACTCGAATATGCTTTTTCAAATTCATCTAAGACTATTGAAACATCACTCACTCTCACAGTTTCAGCCATCTCATAATTATCGGGGAGTTGACTGTTTAATGACTCAATTGTTTCCCCTTGATGGCTTGCCGCATTCATTAGTTCAAGACTAAGTATCAATGCATCTGGTGCATAACTCCATTCAGAAAATGCCACACCCATAGTACCGCCACCAATCTCAAATCCTTTCGAGTGTAATTTTTCTGCCACCTTTACTTCGCTAGCTGGGACTCGTTCAACTACACCAACTAAATCAAGTAAGGACGTTGCACCAAAGTCAGCAACTGCTCTATCGTATCCGCCAAATTTCATAAGAAGTGCCATAGCCCTACCGGCACTAATATGACCTGTTCTTATCACAAAACTAGCTTTACCCCCAGAGCCATCAAAAGCTATACCAACATCAGCACGCTTTTTTCTTACAATAAATTCAAGATCACGGGTATTTTTGTAGGAAGGTTCATAGTTTCTTGAAGGAATAGGACTCAAAGATGAATTCATCTCCATAACTTGCATACCCATTGAACGCAAAATTGAAGGAACAATTCGCCCAGTAGGTCCATTAGCAGAATCAATTACCACACTAAGGGGCTCAATTTCATATTTCGCAATTAATTCACTCATATAGTTTGGAACTAAATCAATATCCCCTAGTCGTCCAACACCCCGTCTACCATTAGGCTCAATTTTACCATCCCAAGGCTTACCACTAGGATCATACACGCGTAATCCTACATAATCAGCAGGATATGGATCTGCAGACACACTGATGCCCCAAACTCGCTCTTGTCTAGCTATTCTTGCTAAAACAGGGGCAGGAACATATCCAATATCAGCAACATTGCACCCAGAAGAGAGTAAACCTGAAGATACCGCTAATTTCATAGGTAAAGAACCATAGCGTGCGTCTGAACCAATAATAAATGGTTCGTTAATCATAGAACCAAAATTAATACCAAAATCAGATGCATTTGACACATTAACATCTTCATTGAAAACCCCAAGGAGTCGCATTGGGTCATTACTATTCCATGATTATAAGTTTTGTTATCTTTGAGTCTAGACATCATTTATCGGCTTAAAACCGGCTTAAAAGTTATAAACTGATACTACAACTTAGTAGTAATGAGTCCAGATCCACCTGAAAGGCCAGAGGAACCCGAAGAAATAGCGCCATACCGAGTTATGGGAGAGGGTGAGGATTTTAACACATATATCGCTGAAGCTATTGAAGCAGGTGTACTTGACAATACGGATGTCGCCGCATTTTATGATGTTCTACCAGAAGTTGCACCAGAGAGTAGATGGACACAAAGAAGACGAAGGGCAGGAGAATTAACACAGGTTGGTTTTCAAAAGACAAAAAGTTTAGCTTCAGGTGGTTATAATCTTACAAAGGGTAGTTTAGTTTTTGGTGGAAAAATAGTTTTTGACGGTACTAAATACACGTTAAATTCAGCAAAAAATATAGTTGGGGATGTTAGTAAAAAAGTAGGTAAAGCAAGTTATGACGCAACGATTGGTAAATTTGAAACTTTGACTTTTGATGACAAAATAATGCATGATTTAGTTAATGATTACCGAGATGATTCATTAAGGTACCATGAATTTGAAGACCTTGTATCTAAGATGTCTATTGAAGAGCGTAATAAAGTAACTAAAGTAAAAAAAATGACAGAGTATCAAGATATTTTAAGTTCACTAAGTGATTACTCAACTAAATTTTCAAACGATGGTTGGAAATTTAATATGGGTGAATTTACTTTAGATTTTTGGTTAGAAGGCGTAGATAATGGAACACTAGTAGATTCAAATTCGATTCAAGAAGTTTATGACGCAGTAATAAGGAGAAAAAAAACAGTCAAAGTAAATCATAGAGGACGTGCAAAAGATATTAGAGAAAAGGGATACGGAGACAAAAGAGGGTGGGGAGCTCGTTTCTTTGGAGGGGGATACAAAGACGTCAAGATGACAATAAATGAACAATTATTATATTTACTTAAAGAAAAAAATGAGGAATTTAGAAATGAGTTTAGAGAAAAGGCCAGAAATTACATTGATTTGAGTCACTTAAATTTTATTGAAAATTCAATTTTGGGTAAGAAAAAATCAGGTGAAATTGAAACTGAGATAAGAAACGTTGCAAAAAAAATTGTAGCTAAAACAAAAGGTGTACTAAACACTAGTTACTCAGAAAATCCAGACAACATAACAAATAAAACAGATAAAAAATATGATCTCAATTTAGATGAAATTTACAAAGAAGTAATTGAACCAATAACTGCAAAGAACCTTTATGGAGATGATGTTGAAGGCGCAGCAAGAGTTGGACTAAACCTTGCACTAAACCCACTATGTTATCTCCCCTTTGTAGGACAAGCTTATGTTGGATATAAATTAGCCAAGGCAGGTTACAGAAAGACTAAACAAAAAGTAATGAGTGACGTTAGTACTCAAGACTTACTAAAACTTAAGAACACAGCTAATATACTCTACAATGAATTTAACCATAGGGCTGGCTTGGAAGCAGTTGCCCGATAATTTAGAAGTTGGTATAATTTCAAGTGGGGGAAAAATTCTTTTCTCAGCATTTTCTTTTAATAAAAAAGTGAATGAAAGGCTAAGTGAACACATAAAAAAACAAAATTTTACCCATAGTAAAAATCTTGATGCAAACTCTAGTGAATTATTAGATTATGCACTAAAAGGAGAAGACGTATTTGACTGGTCAATTTTAAGTAAAGCACAATTTAAGGTGTTAAATAAGTTGTATAAAACACGAAAAGTAACAACATACGGAGAACTCGCAAAATCGTGTAATACGGGCCCTAGAGCCGTTGGAAAAATTATGAACACCAACCCTTTTGCTTATTTTGTCCCATGTCACAGAGTCCTTGCAAAAAACGGAGTGGGTGGCTTTGCACACGATTTAAGTGAAAAACTAAAATTACTACAGATTGAAAGTTAAAGACTTTCAAGTTTTGTTGGCTCTTCTTTTTCTTTATTTCTAAACAACCTATATGCAAAACCCGTTGAAGCTTTTTCCATCCGTTCTTCATGGGTTATGATAAGTACTTGTTCAAGAACATTAGGCATACCTTCTCGTAAAATATCAGAGAGTCTGTCAACCCCACCTTCATCTAAATTATGTGTTGGTTCATCTAGTAGGAGTAATCCCATTTTACTAAGTGATCTTGCAAAAGCAACCCTCAAAGCAAGAGACGCAATACTTCTTTCCCCACCACTAGCAAAACCATCAACATTAACCCACCCTTGCTTTTCACGAAGCTGCAAAATATAGTCCCCTGTACTTTTTCCTTCTTGTTCAACAAAAATTCGTAAAGAATAGTAGTCTCCATAAGGATAAAGTTGAGACCAAATATCTCCAAGAAGCTCGTTTACTAGTTCAACAAAACCCTGTCTTACTAAAACTTGCACATCAAAAATTGAATTTACTAAAATTGAAAGTTTTTCTAAATTTTTTTCAATCTTTTTTGATTCAACTCTTGCAAGATTTACTTCATTAACTTCTCGCGATAATGCTGCCACCTCACTTTCTTTAGCATCAATTAAATTTGGGATAACTTGCATTCTTGAAGTTGCACGACTTGATTTGTCTACATATACCTCAACATCAATTCGTAATTTTGAATAAATCTCTTCATTAAATCCAAGAGACGCAACGGATGACTGAAGCGAAGTAATCTTCTCATGAAGCAAATTAAGTTTTTCTTGACTCTCTTCCCTTTGACTAGCTTTAGTTAATTTCTCTTTTTTTAATTCTAATTCACTAACTAATTCTTTTTGTTTCTCATATTTTTTAGTTAATTCTAACGGATTTAATGAATCAAATTCAATTTGTAAATTTGGTAAATTTTGAATCATTAGTTTAGCCCTTTGGACATCTAATTTTATTTTATCATTTTCGTCTTGCTTTTGCTTTAAGATATGGATTTCATCTTGAGTAGTAGTAACTTTAATTTTAAGTTCTAAACTAGCTTTTAAATGTCTAGAAATGTGCTTTTGTGGATCGTCTAAGTCGTGATCACATACAGGGCATTTAGCATCTGCAGAATTTAATTGTTCAATTGACGAGTGATGAGAATCTAATTTTGCAACTAGTTTGGATAATTCTGTTTTTTTAGTGTCAAGTTTTGGAGCAAAATCTTCAAATTTTTGATTTGCCTTTTGTTCATATATTTTTAATTCTAAAATTCGAGAATCTAGCATTTGTTTCTTGCTTTTTACTTGTGATAATTCACTAAGAAACAAACGTTCTTTTGATTTCATTTCATTTAGTCGTAATACTGTACTTTCTAACTTATCTTTTGCACTGTCAATTTTGGGGAGTTTAGTTAAAAGTTCATCAAGAGAATTTGCTTCCCCACTAAACTTATTTAGTGTTGACTTTAGCTCATCTCTTTTTTTCCTTTTTTCATCAAGCTTATCAAATTGAAGTCGCCTTAAGTCAAGCTTTTCTTTAATTGATGATGTCTCCATTTGAAGTTCAGTAAATTCATCTTTGAGGTCTGAAATTTTTTTATTTGAAATTTCAATAATTTCTTCTACCTCAGTCACATCTTTTTTTGCTTTAACCTTTAATTCATCAAGTCTACCCTTAACTCCATTATGAAAGCTTCGTAGTTTTTTTCGAGAAGCATCTAACCTATCAATTTTTAGTAAACTGTCAATTAGTTTTACTCTATTTGTTTTTCCATATCGCAAAAAATTATCAATATTATTTTGTCTAGCATAAACTACATTAGTAAAAGTTTCGAAGTCAGTACCAAACAGTTCAGTAATTTTAGCAGTCACCCTTTTTTGTCCAACCTCTAAGACCTTACCTTCAACAAAGAGTTTAGCATCAACACCTTTACTAGTTAGCTTTCGAATTACTTTGTAAATTTTATCTCCAGAATCAAACTCAACTTGTACCTCAGCACTTTCAAGTCTTCTTGGTTTTCTCATGATAAGTTCATTAGCACTCAATTTTCTACTCCTAACTTCGGGTATTTCACCATATAAGCCAAAAGTAATACCTTGAAGGATCGAACTTTTTCCACTACCCATAATTCCAAGTAGTACGTTTGTACCACGAGAAAGCTCCAAAACCGTATCTTCGTGACTTTTGAAACCCTGAAGTTTTAGTTTTCTAATCATTGTGATTCCTCCAAAAGTTTCCACACCCTAGATTCATCCCCGCTAAGAAGATAATTGTAGAGTTTTAGTGCATCAAGATTTAGTTGTCTTTCCCCTAAAACTTTTTTTAGCATTGAGATTGCTAAGTCGTCAAGATTCATTTGTTTTAGGTCAACTTCAGACAAAGCTCCACCCTCAAGATTTTTGTTAAAACTAACAATTAAGTCAGTCTCATTTTGAAAAATTAAATCTGAAGACCTAAAACCATCTTGAAGTTTTCCCACTACTTTAATTCTCACCATTGGTTCTTCATTACCGCTTGGAATTTTTGAGAGTGTATTTTCAATCTCATGTAAAATTTCAGACGGGCTTCTAGAATTAGCATCAACTTTTAGGTAATGAAGTGGTCTACTAGGAATTGAAACTTTCTCAAATCCTTGATCCCAAACCCAAACAAATTTTTCAGCCTCATCGGGTTTCATCTGAGTAACAACCGTACTACCCACCACAAGTTGATTTTTGGTTAACTTTGGTGCATGGATATGTCCATTAATGTAATAAGTAAACCCATAAGGCAGATCAGACCATTTTAGTCGCGAGAAGGGAATTTGTGGAACTATGTCTTGATGAAAAATGAAAAAGGATCGTTCACCAAATGGTTTTGCATCTAGATTTGCAAACATTTTTGTTGAGTAACTTTCTGGAACTGAACCCACACCAAAAAATCCAGTGTCCCCAATAAGCACACCATCGTTGTGAAGATAAATTAAAGGTCTCATTATATCCATTAATTGAGTCGGGTTCACGTCCCCTTTTACTCGCCTATCATGATTTCCGTGAATTGCAACGATAGGAACACCATTAACATCAGGTGAGTCTCGCCCATACCCTTTTATTGGAAAATTATTTTTTTTTGATTTCGTGAGTCTAAAAACTTGAGCGGCATCTCTAAAAACTTCAGGTCTTGGAACGGGAGTATCAAAAACATCTCCAGCTAAAACTATGACATCAACATCTTGACTCATAAGCTCTTTGAAGGCACGCTTAGCTTGAATTGTCGCGTCTTGTTTTCTTTTACCCGTACCAAAACCAAGATGCAAGTCACTAGCAAAACCAATTCTCACTATAGTATCTAAAGTTTTTCTTTAAAAACAAAAAGGGGTATATTGCCATTGGAAACCCTAAAAATTCGAGAACTAAGACGAGTGGATTAATCAACACTCTTAAGTAGCAAGATTTACTAAGTTTTATAAGGAATCTTAAAGGAGTCTAGTATGGTTTCAGGCCCAGATGTAATGAGGATAGTTGAACAAATAGATCAAGAGATATCAAATTATAGAGAAAAAATTTTGGACACAATGTATAAGTTACCCACACATTTTAAGAATATTATCAAAGGAGAACTGCATCATGGAGGTCGCGACGTTCATGCAATTTTATACCTTGACGATAAGAAAAGAGCAGTACACATCCAAGCATATCCTGGCTTTAGTGACAAAGAAGGCATGTATGTAAATGCGAGAATTATGGATGTTCAAAAACTTGAAGATATTAGAAAAACTACAGGTGTCTCTCCGGGAAACGAGCACGAATCAGCAGGACCATGGATTGCACCTTTAGGCAGAGGGGATAAGATTGAATATAATCCAGAAATCATCTCAAACATAATTTACAAGAGTCTTTAAGACTAAAGAAAACCTTATAAGCCAAGAAGAGGGGAAGTCTAAGTCCGAATTACCACTTTGGTGGGAGGAAGAAACAATGAAATTTAAAGAAGCAATAAAAAAGGCAAGAGAGGCGAGTAAAGAACGTAAGTTCGATCAGACCCTCGAATTGATTATTAATTTAAAAAGTATTGATACTAAAAGTTACAGCTTAAACGACACAATTAAGCTCCCAGAAGGTCGTGGTAAAGACTTTGTAATTTGTGTAGTTGGAACTGGAGATTTTGTAATTAAGGGTAGAAAATGTTCAGAAAAAACTATTGATAAAAATGAATTTAGTGATTACAAAGACAAGAAGAAAGTTAAGAAATTTGTAAGTGATGTTGATTATTTTGTAGTTGAAGCTACAGTGATGGCAGATTTTGCAAAAACTTTTGGTCAAGTATTAGGACCAATTGGCAAGATGCCACTACCTCACCACATTGTACCACCAGGTGGGGATCCATGTCCTCGAGCAACAGATCTAAGAAAGACCGTTAGAGTCAAGGCCAAAAAGACTGCAGTAGTTCAAGTACCTGTAGGGACTGAAAAAATGAGTGATGAAGACTTAGAAAAAAATCTAAAAGCAGTGTATGAATTTATTTTACATAAACAAGAACACGGCAAAGAAAACATTCGAAACTTAATTATTAAGTTCACAATGGGGAAAGGAGTTAAGGTCAATGGTTAAGGAATGGAAAGTTAGTTTTGTTGATGAAATTGCTAATAGGATGACTAAGGCTAAAGTATTAGGATTAGCCGATTTCGGCAGACTCCCAAGTAAACAAGTTCAAATTATACGACAAGCACTCCGTGGAAAAGGTGAAATTAAGTGTGTAAAAAGGGCTTTAGTAGAAAAAGCACTCGAGAAAACAAAAATACCACTAAGTGATAATCTTCCAGATAGTGTAGCTGTAATTACAAGTGACCTTAATGCATTTGAATTATTTAGAATTATTAAATCCAAAAGAAGTAAAGCAAGTGCTAAACCTGGAATGATTTGTGAAAAAGATATAGTGATTCCAAAGGGTGGAACTGGATTACCTCCCGGTCAAGCTATAGCAGACTTGCAAAACGCAGGTATCCCAAGTAAAATTGCAAAGGGACAAATTGAAGTAATTAAAGATCATTTATTGCTCAAAACAGGGGAAGTTGTAACACCACAGATTGCAATAGCCCTAAACGCGTTAGATATCAAGCCATTTGAATTTGGTCTTGAAATATCTGCAATACTAGAAGACGGTGTAGTCTTTACAAAAGACGTACTCGATGTTGATATTGATGCGATTCGCGGTCAATTTTCAACAGCAGGTGCAGAAGCATTCAACCTAGCAATTGAAACAGTATATCCAACAAAAGAAGTTGTTGAGATCTTACTTAGTAGATTAGCAGGGCAAGCCAAGTCGCTAGCTCTAAAAATGGATTGGATAAGTAAAGACACAGTAAATCAAGTATTAGGCAAAGCTAATGCACACGCAATATGTTTAGATAAGAAAATCCCCTGGAATGGGGATAAAATTGGAGGAAGTTGAAAATGGAATATATACATGCAGCTCTTCTGCTGCACAAGGCGGGTAAGGACATAAAAGAAAATTCCTTAAAAAAAGTGCTTGAGGCTGCTGGCGTCAAAGTTGAAGACGGCAAGCTAAAAGCTCTCGTTAGCGCTCTAAAGGATGTTAAAATTGAAGAAGCAATAAGCACACCTGTTGCTGTTGCCGCTGCTCCCGCTGGAGCTGCTCCACAAGGTGGGGAAGCTAAGCCTGCAGAAGAAAAAGTAGAGGAAGAAGACGAAGGAAAGAAAGACGAGGATGCTGGTGCAGGTCTCGCTGCTTTGTTCGGCTAATCATCCAAATGGACACAAATCCCGGCCCAGTGTCGGGTATAACCCCGCTTAAGGCGGGGAATTCTTTTATATTATCAGTATTTGCTACTTATGTGAGAAAATCATTGGTATTAATCTTATTGTTATTGCCAGTTTTATCTCTAAATATAACGGTCCAGTGTGATTCAAACTGTTATACGTATATTCCTGTAAATGGCTATGGATACATTAATTATACTGTAAACGGCAGTCTCTTAGAGGATGTTTACAGGTCTGCAACCCTCATAAACGTAACAGGAACTAATCTTTCAACCCTTATGATTTTCAACCTAGCAGATTATGGGTGTAGCAACCCATCAGACTTGTTTCTTAATCAAAGTCCAGTTGAAGCTGCATTCTTTGAGGATTTATTAGTAGCAGAATACGATTTAGACGGGGTCAATACCACATTTAAACTATTTTGTGACGGAAGTAATGATTTGAGAAGTCAAGCAAGC
Organism: Candidatus Altarchaeota archaeon; assembly: GCA_018220935.1. Lineage (GTDB taxonomy): Archaea > SpSt-1190 > SpSt-1190 > SpSt-1190 > SpSt-1190 > JAAOXX01. Next base: position 43,073 of record JAAOXU010000001.1, read on the forward strand.
TGGTATAACAAAATCAGTGTAACTTCAATTTTTAGTCAAGATAATTTGACTTTTATTGATGGAAAATATGTTTTAACTGGATTAACGTTAGATGCTTCAGTTGAATTTTCAGGACCAGTTAGAGCAATTGAGAGAACATATGGTAATGTAACAATTGGTGAAGTTGAGCTTTCAGTATTAAACATAAGTTCATATGACAATTCACTTGTCTGGCAAGACAATATTGAACTGCCGTATTCAGATTATGTTTATTTGGACTTCGCAAATTTGACAGGGGATGATGAGCGGTTCTTTGTAGTGAGTCACGGAAATGTAACTTGGGGAAATATTACCATATTAAATGAAGATTTAGACATCAACGCTTCACTTGGATTTAATCTAACTAAGGGTGTGGCAATAACTGATTATGATGGGGACAGTGAGAACGAAATTGTAGCTTGTATTAACAAAACCACCACATTTAATCTCACAACTTTTGAATTTATTGGAACGTGGGCTAATACAACATCAAACATTAATTGTGAAAGTTTTGGTTCGTTTGACCCCATAAGTTATCCAGACACTAATGGAAGTATTGTAACTTATAACTCAACTTCATTAATTTGGATCGTCTTTAACACCACCACAACAGTTTATACTAAAAGTTGGGCAAATATCAAAGATGTTGCAAGTATAGATCTTGATGCAGACACATATTCAGAAATTTTAATCACAACAACAGATGGAGAAGTTAATGCATATGAGGTTACAGATTTATTCACAACTCAACACTTAGATTATTTTGGGAAGCACAAAAATGATTTTATTGATGCAAGTAGTGATATTTTAACTTACAACGGTTCACTCAACCTTTATTCAGGAAATTATCTTACAAATAAAGGTGAATTAAATTATACTCAAACCAGTATTTTAGCACCCATAAAAATTAGTCTAAACTTTAGTGTTGGGGGTAGTGGGGATGCGACTTTGAGTACGGCACTTTGGGAGTCAACAGGCGAGAATTATTGGTATTTTAGTCAGACATATACTCAAGGATTTCACCAAGTTGAATTATATCCACAGCAAAACGGAAGTTTAACTATTAATTTTACACTCTCGGGAGTGAACGCAAGTTATGATTCATGGATTAAAGTGGATTCACTTCTTGTTCACAATGTAAGTTTAGACTTTGTTAATTTTAGTGATTACCAAAATTATACTTTGAGTGCAATCCCAATTAATACTACAATTTTGTCAGACAATCTAAATATAGTTGGAGCAAACTTTAGTGACTCATACTACCTTAATTATATTGTTGCATTCTTTGGTATTGGAAACCATAGCGTCCAGCTTGATGCACCCGAGTACTCAATTAGTTTATCAAAACCAAGTTTAGGAGTCTCAAGTGCAAGTTACTTTGTTAATGCAACTAGTGCAATTCAACCAAGTCAAAGTGAGGGAAATTTTTCTAGTATTGCTGGGTTTAGTAATATACTTCGTTTGGTTACTCAAGGTGTTAGTGTATCAACATATGGTACAGTAAATGATTATTGTTCATTTGGAAAATACTTAGTTTATACCTATGGTAATGCAACACTTCTTAGTTGGAATGGTCAAGTTGATGAAGTTGGAAATCTAACAGGCAATTTCACCGGATGTTGGCTAAATGATGACCGGATTTATCTTGTGAATTCAACAGGAGGTATTGATATTTTTGATTTTTCACTCGTAAGAGTTGGAAACTTTTCAAATTCAAGTTTTATTGTACAAGATATTGTAGTAATTAATGATATTTATGGGTGGAATGGAACTCACACTGCAAGATTAGAGTACAATTCAAGTTTTGATTCAAAAAACCTTTGGAGTGATAATATTTATGGGCTACAACACAAATATCACAGTCTAAACACCACAGGCATAAGTGATAAACCTGGATTTGATCTTGCTCTTGATGGATTATGGGACTTTGTATCATCAGGGGTATATTCAGCCATTAGTAATTTTATTAGAATATTCACAACACCAATAAGTATAGTAACTGGTTTTAACTCAGAAATTATGGCGTTCTTTGACAATGGTACCATTGAAGCCTCAGTACTCAATTTAAGTAAACCAACAATTGGTACATTTAATTTTACACCAAATGTTACATATGACGTTCCAGGTAACTGGATATCTTTTGATAGTGCGGGTTATTATCTTATTAATCTTAGTGCTGATGGTTATTTTGAAGATGAAACAGATACTTTGAGTAGCTTTTCAATGACGTGTAAAAATTCAACATATGAGAAAGAGATGTTTTTTGCAAAAGAATCAAACCACACTTTTATTTTGATAAATAACAGTTTTTCAGGAAAGTATGAATGTAATCTCATACCCACATGGGAAGTTAGTCTCCCAACAACTTTTACGTCTAAGACTTTTACTGCATACTCTGATTCAGATACCCCAGTAATTAATAATGCAACTTCAACAATTTATATTTCAGAAGATCAGGCATTTAACATGACACTAAATGTTACTGAAGACTCAGAAATAAAATTAATTACAGTTTACGCAATACAAGGTCCAGCTTCAGCATCAATAATTGATTCAGATTTAAGTGGAGAATTCCAAATTTATAATTTAAGCGTCACATTTTATCCTACACCAAACATACCCCCTGTAATAGAGAGTAATTTCACTTTGGGTGTTGAAGACTATACAGGAAAAGTTAGTGCTAATTTTACAACACAAAACTTTACAGTATATGACAGTACACCCCCAGTAATTACTATTATTGATAGTTTACCAGGAAACAATATTCAAGACTTTAGTGATGTGCCATTAAATTTGAGCATTCAAGTTTCTTCAGGCGATGCCAATATTAGTTGGATAAATGTTACTCTTTGGGATGCAGGGGTTTTACTTAATTATACAAATATTACGGACGTGAATAATGATACACATATATTATGGTTAAATCAATCTTTAACAGCACAGCAAGATAATTATGAAGTAAGAGTTACTACAGCAGATATTGCAGATACACTTAGGTCTGCAACGTTTGATATAACAAGATATGGGAAAAACTCAAGAACGTTAGACGGAAAGTGGTATAGTGATGTAAAATTAGTTGAGTATTACTGGACTAATGAATTAAGTTCACAAAATGTAGATGATATTGATACTATAAGAGAAACGAATACAAGTTCAGTTTTTGAAATCGAAATAGACGCACCCGACAGACCAGTTGATGAGTGGTGGGTATTTGCAAATCAATCAGATGGAACAGGTCTAAAATCAATAAAAATGAAGTATGGGGGCTCAGAAGTCTCAAGTGTAACTCAAGACCTCACGTCTACACTATACTTATTTGGTGTAAATACAAGTGATGCACCAGACACAATTATACTTGATGCACAAAGGACTGTTGGAGCTGCCGAAAAAATGTGTCTTATGATTTGTAATGACTTTGATGTCGCAGAGAGTACATGTGGTAGTACTTGGGCAGAAAAAACATGCGCTGCTGCTGATGATGATGAAAATATTTTTACAGTTGCAGGTGGGGACCCATTAATAGTTGATATTGATAGTGGTGGTGTTGGGTTTAGAATTGATAGTGTTGCAATAACAAGTGGTGATGATGGTGACAGTAGTTCTAGTTCAAGTGGGGACGATACAACGGTAGTAACATCAACTGCAGGTTCAGCAGTAGTTACAATCAGTGCACCCTCATCAAAAACTGTTGATGTTGGTTCTTGTGTTGATGTTGAATATTCAATTGCAAATACAGGTTCAGTCTCAGGTTCAATTTCAGGAATTTCAGTATTAAACGTTGATACGGATGAAATTACTTTCACAGTTCTTTCAGACATTTCATATCCGTATAATTTAGGTGTATCTAAAATTTTAAAGACGATTTTAAGTTTCTGCCCACTTAAACCTGGAGATTATAATCCACGAGTTTGTGCTAAAATTGGAACTACTAATAAATGTATTAGTGTCAAGATTACAGGAGAAGGGGATGAAGTAACTATACCAACAGGTCCACTTGAAATGGAAGTTAGTGTTGAGACCTTTGATGATGAATATATAATATTTGTAAACTCAACAATTGGACCAATTGAAGGCGCAACAGTTACAGTAGTATACACAGACGGCACTAATGAAACTTTCACTACTAATGTTTTTGGAAAAGTGAATTTTGAACCAAAAATAAAAGATTTTACAGTCACAGTAGATTATGGTGAGGATTCAATTACTAAGGAAGTTGAAGAAATACTAGAAAAAGTTGGTTTTACAGTTTGGAGAATTTTACTTAGTTTCTTAATTGTTGGTGCGTTAATCGGATTTGGCGTAGTTTTAGACGAGAAAATGATGTAGTCATTTTACGGGTTTAACTTTTTCAAAACCAAATAATTTTACATAGTCACCAAAGAAACCAGGACAGTTAGGTTTTAGTGAACAGTTAAAGCAATCCCATTCATAAACTCTTGTGTCAGATGTAAGCCTCTCTGCAAAATCTCTTTTTTTAGGATTTAACTTTTTGTCAAAATCATCTAAATTTATCCCATATTGACGTTTTTGGCCACTAAACATACAAAGGGGAACGTTTTTCCACTCACCCTCTAAATTCATTTTTGAGAAAGGAAGTATGGAGTCACTAGTATCAACTAGGTAATTACTTTTATCAAAAAAATACTTAACGTGTTTATACGGATTAGTTGGTGAAAAAATAATTGGATGCTTGTCGAATTTTTTAGTAAAGGCTTCGGATTTTTTATTCACTTGAAATTCAATATGATAGTTAACACCTTTAGCTTTTGCTTTTTCAGCTAATTTTAAAGTGTCTTCAAAATTATTAAAGCCGTCAAAATAAATTATAAAAAAGGGTTCAAAATCGAAGAGTTTAACCACATCAAAGTCTTCAAGTTTTTCAATTTTAAAGTTATTAGACAACTCACGAGCAAGTTTTAATTTTTCTTTTGTAGGAGTACCCGTAATATAGTTTAAGTTTTTTTCTTTAATTTTTAAAACTAAGTCTTGAGTTGGTCTGCAGTATGGTTGAACCTCACAATACTCACATTTTTTACTCTCACATTTTTTTGGATGTATCCAAACCATATCCCACATCGCAACCATTTCGTGAGCTATAACTTCCCAAGGTTCTTTATGGTGCTCATAACCTTTTGGAAAATCTTGAATTGGCGTTCTTGTAACCCACATAACAATATTGTTTTTTTGTGCATATTCACAAACTTCCCTTAAACTTTGTTTAAGTTTATCATGATCGGGCATAAGTTTTAGATCCCATGTCCCACCACTAGGTGCAGTTCCAATAAGGTCATAATCATATTTTGAAAATCCCAGTTTTTTGTGAATATATTCTAAAATATTTTTAAGTTCTAGTACATTCAAACTACTAATGGCCGTGTTAAAACTTAAGTGAATATTAGCCTCCTCACAATTTTTTGCTGCAATTGATGCTTGTTTAAAACTTCCAGGAGTTCTTGTTAAGCCATCGTGTTTTTCTGCCGTTGCTGCATGTAAACTAATTGTAGTTTCAGTTAGTCCAGCAAGCGCGACTTTTTTTACGAAACTTTTTATTGAAAACATTCGTCCATTACTAATTGTCTGTATTCTTTCATAACCAATTTTTTTTGCAAAACTAACAAATTCAACAAAATCTGGGTGAATTGAGGCCTCCCCACCAGTTAAAACTAGCCAATTAGCGCCCCTATTGCGCCCCTCTACAATTTCTTTAAATATGTTTTTAGAACTAAAAAATGAAGGATTTCTTGCGGTTTGTAGACAAAAAATACAGTTACTATTACACCCGAGTCCGGTAAGAACAATATTTTTTTTGATAAATTTTTCTTCCATTAGTCCGCACCAGACCTTTCAATTATTCTTAAAGGATCAACAAAGATTGGGTAAATTTCACGCACACCATGAATTTTCACATAGTCCTTATCGACCCCAGGACAAATTGGGTTAAGAGTACAAGCCTCACAAGCCTCACCCTTTTCGTATTCAACTTCAAAATATTTTTTATCGTAACTAATACTTTCAATAGATCTATTCACTTTATTTTGTTCATCAGTTATAATTCTTCTAAGTTCCGTATTATTTTCTGCAAATTCAAGGGCATAGCACAAGGGGATTCGCTCAAACCTAAAACTCTTTTTAGCATTGGTTAAAATTGCAAAACTTTGATTAACAGATAATTCAGCATCGCTATACTTTGGCACAACGTCTTTATTGTTTTTTGAAGAACCAATGGCATCAACATAGTTTATAGTGTAGTGATTTATTTGAGGATACTCTTTTGTCATAAATTTAAAAAATTCAGGTAATTCTAAATAATTATTTTGTATTACGAGTGTTGTTATATTTACATCAAGACCTTCATTAATTGCGTTTTTTATCCCAGCTAATTGTTTTTCTAAAATACCTTTTCCTTTCATAACTAAGTCAACAGTCTCAGGTACATGAGAATGAACTGAAAAAATAGCTTGACCTAGTCCAGCATCCTTTAGTTTTTTTGCAACATCTTTAGTAAAAAGAGTTCCACCAGTTTGAAGTGCGACATCACCAAAGCCTAAATCCTTTGCGTATTTTACAAATTCAATGACATCAGGGTGAAGCAAAGGTTCACCCCCCGTAATTAGGAGTTTTCCAAATCCCTGTGTTGAATAGGTTTTGATAAGTTCTTTCATTTTCTTAGAGTCTTCTGGACCTGTTCTTTCCCTTAAGCCCTGTGAACAAAAAATACAGTTTAGAGGACACTTAAGCAAAATTTCAAGATAAACACTCTTCATCGAAAGAGTTATTTATTGATGTAATATAAGGTTAATGTGAAACTCATCAAAAAAGATTATATTTTCGTCGGTTTGATTATTATAGCACTTATTGGTGGTTTTATTTGGGGACTAAAGCCATGGGAGACAACTAAAAGCCCAAAGGAACACTTAGCAGGGATTTATGGTAAACTCGAAGTTGATGGCATAAAATTGTATCAAGTTGAGAGATTAACTGAAAACTGTGCAATTGGTCATTTTTATGTTGATACAGAACCAAAAGGCGTAGTAGTTTGTTTAAAGGACGTAACATTAGATGAAATCAAAGTATTTGGTGGAGAAGAAGCAAGTATGCCTCCTTTTATTGGTAGAATTTTTGATTATGCGCAATTTAGTTTAAGTTTTGGTGATGAATCAACAGAAGTTGACAGAATTCGCATAGGACAAATTGTAGGAAGGGTCATTAATTACGTTGAGAATTAAGGTCATCAAAAGTAACTTTGGTTCCAGAAATTGGTTTAAATTCACTTGACCCTCGTTTTTTCACATATTCAATCCAAGGACCCTCACATACATTATAGAATGCACAAGGTTTACACGTGTCCCCTTTCCATTTACCCTCATTAATTCTCCATTTTTCCCACTCTCTGACTTTCACACCACTCTCATAAACATCGGATGGAGGAATTTGAAGTTCTGAAACATAAATTTCATAGCCACTCATATGACAATACGGCATAGCTTCTGCCATAACTTTTAGACCATTGTCTATTCCAACTTGTAGTCCCTTGTGTATATGAGGTGCTGCTAAACTCACATAAGGCACAATTGAATCAAAATTTGTCCACGACCTACCAGCTGGATGTACGAAAGCTAATTGGTATTGATTGACTTTTAGTTTCACCAACAGTGAAGTTATTTGATTAAGATACCTATAATTTGGTTTAGTAACTACTGTGTTAGTTAGTATTGGGATATCAGATAAATTTCTCACATTTTTAATACCTTGAACTGTTTGTTTAAAAGCACCAGGAGATCGAAGTAAAAAATCATGAAGTTCAGGAACATGACCATTTAATGCAGGTGCAAATTCATTCACCCCAGCATCTAACATCTTTTTAGTGAACGTTTTAGAAGCAAATCGTCTCCCATTAGTCTGAACCTGAATCAAGTGATAGTCTAAGTCTTTAGCCAAACTAACCCAACTAGCTAATTCATCCCGTATAGTTGGTTCTCCACCCGTAAAAACAATGTCTTTTATACCCCTAGAGCGTGCTTCCTTGATTTCTGCCTTTATTTGTTCACTAGGTTTATCTTTTTCATTATATCTTTTATCACCCTGAACACAGTGTCTACAAAGACTATTGCACGTAAATCCAACCTTAATATCAAGCTTTCTCAAAATCATACACCCTTAGCATTCAAAGAAGCATAAGCTCTGTAATAACAAAAGAAATCATCAGCACTTGTTATTTCTAAATCAGAAATTAAACGTAGCGAACTAACATCATTAGTACAAATATTATTCAACACAGCATCAAAAAATTTATCACAAACTGTTACAGGTTCATTAGTTTCAAGAAACGAGGCATATTCACTACATAAAACAGGAAGACTATAGGACTCACCTGTGTCAGAAAAGGTAAGAAGTTCTAAGTACCCAAAGTAGAGAGAAAACGATTTAAAATCATCAATTTTCACCTCGCGTATATTGTCAATTACAGTTTTTACATCTTCCCCAGCAATAAACCTCAAATAATGACACCTTAATCCGTGTGAATTGTCATAAGTATTACAATCAAAATCCATACTTCCCTGTTCGGTGGAAAAGGACATATGATATGCATAGTTTAGTCCATCAAGATCACCTTCTGATTTTTTTACACTAAATTCTTTTTCTTTTAGTTTGTAAACAGGAATATAAAATAATTTGTCTGAAGGGATAACCCCCCCTAATTGATCAAAATACGTGTCCCCCACACTTGAGATTTTAGATTCAAACGTTTTAAGTTCATTATTTTGCATAAAAAATAAAGGTAGTAATAAAAAAACGCCAAGAACAGGGAGATATTTTTTCATATATAGCTATGACTTCAGTTTTTATAAGGTTAAACCCGCAGCCTTAAAGACACGTACATTAGCCTTTTGAAACTCGCAGTAGTCTTTCTTAAATTTAGTTGGGTCTTTTATGGTTCTCCCCAAGGGACACCCATCACACAGTTCATTTGCAGTACAGCTTTTACATGAAGTTGGAACCTGTTCTGCGAAGTCTTTAAAGGCCTTAGCACGCGTTTTATCAAAATAAACCTCATCAGACACCTCACCTAGCGCAAATATTTCCCTACCCATTAAGTCTTTTGATGAAATTAAATTAGGGCACGCAACAATTTTACTGTCAACTGTTAGAGCCAATAGTTTCTCACCTGCCTTACACGCGAACCGTTCACCTTTGGTTGGCACAAATTTTAGCATAGAACTTAATCCTTTGTCTGAAAATTCCCTGTAAAAATCAGGTGCATATGCAATACAGTAAAGTGGATCTGCATTCTCATATGTTTTACCACGACCAAGTTTAGTAAGGTACGCTGAAGATACACGTTTAACACCAAGAGATAATAAAAATTCAGTAATTTCCTTGTGCTTTCCTACTTTATTTTTTGATATATTAAATCTGACCATTAACTTATTTGGGTCTACTTCACATATTTTTTTAATATTTTCAATAACAATTTTTGAAGTTCCTCCACCATCATGAAACGGTCGCTCAAAATCCTGTATTTCTGGAAGGCCTTCAAAAGTCATATAAAAATTAACTTTAAGTTCAAGCAAATCATCTAAGAGTTTTTCTGATAAAACACCATTAGTGTTTATCATTATAGTCGGGTCCAAAAACTCCTCTTTTATGATTTTTATTAAGGGTAATAGTTTAGGATATAGTGTTGGTTCCCCACCAGTAAGATTAACAACGGCTCTTGGACGAACCCGGGGGGCAATATATTCTATAAATTTTACCGCATGATCAAAATTAATTTGGTCTCCTTTGTTTTTAATATCAAGAAAGCAGTACTTACAATTAATATTACAGTAATCAACAAGTGACAGAGCGAGCCTCGTAATTGCGGGTTTCATAATAAATAATCACCAGTTAAATTAACAAATTCCTATGTCAAGAAAGCAAGTTAGTTTACCACAGTTACTGTGACTTGAGTGACTTGCATGGCTTGAGTGAGATGCATGGCTTGAGTGAGATGCATGGCTTGAGTGAGATGCATGACTTGAGTGAGATGCATGGCTTCCGTGACTTGCATGACTCGCATGGCTTGCATGGCTTCCGTGACTTGAATGACTCCCATGGCTTGAATGTGTTGCTTGAACTTTACTACTAGAATACGTCTCACCCGAAATAGTTGCATGAGAGGGTGCCATTGCTGCTGAAGCTGCCGCAATTAATGCAGTAGCAGTAACAAGTTTATTCTTATCAAAAAATGCACTTTCATCTTTTAGTAAATTCCTAAATTTCTTTTTCTTGGCTTTCACCATTATAATTAGGATAGTATAATCGTATATAAAGTTATTTTTGGGGTGATTTAGCAAGTAAGTTTCTAGGATCAAGTGGTTTAGTCCAAGAAATTAACATTTTTTTGAATTTTAAGTCTTTTTCAGATCGTTTAATCAAATACCTTATCATCTCACTGTGAATCGCGTGTCTCCTATCAAAAACAATTTTACTTTGAACATCTCCTTGCTGTCTATATGACTCAACAGGACAAACACCACAGAATGGCTTTAATTCACAGTGATCACATATATTAAAGAATCCACTTGACGCCATTAAGATATTGCTTAAAGTTGCATTTTTTAGAACTTTTGAATATTTTTGAGTCACATCACCCAACCTAAACTCTTCAAACATCCTACCCTCATCACAAGTATAGATTCCCCCGTCTGGCGCATATGCAATCTGATTTAGCCCAGCACCACAAGGCATCTGAAGCTCACAGTACCCAGGATCAATAACGTTAAAGAGTTTTTCAGAAATAACTTCTGCTATTCCCTCTCGCACATGAACACCTCTTTTATTCAATTCAAACATATATTCAATAACATCTTTCCATGCAACGAGAAATTCCTCAGGACCATATCCTATCTCACCCCAGAGTTCTGATGCTCTGCCGAAATATCCAAGATACTTAAAACGTAAAGTTCTAAACCCATAAGACAAATACTCGTCAACTAATTCTCTGCCACGAGAAAGTGTATATTTTGTGACTACAGGGAGTGCCTGAAGACCCGGATATCCTTCACTCCTAATTTTCTTAATCCACTTAGTAATATAGTCATATGTGCCTCCACCAGTCCTAAAGGGTCTGTGTTTATCATGAAGATCTTTTGGTCCGTCAAGTGAAAAACAAATACCAATATTATGTTCTCTAAAAAATTTGAGTTTCTCATCAGTCCAACTACTCCCATTATTAATTATTGCAAAGCCAACACGTTTTTTTAGTTTTTTAGCCATCTTTTTTGATTCAAGAACTACAGTCTTTAGAGCTGGAAAATTGAGTAAAGGTTCCCCACCACTAAATTCAATAACTATGGTTTTTGCAGGGGATTTCATAATAAATTCTGATACTTTTTTAGCCGTTTCATCACTCATATGACGCTCCACCCCCCCTTCAGCATAACAATACTTACATGCAAAATTACAAACCCCTGTTACTGCTACTACATGTAAAGAAGGCCCATTTCCAAGATGCCATAAACGTTTTTTTAGTCTATCACTTGCAAGGGGAAGTTCACTCTCAATTACAATTATACCAGCAGTCCTTAGTGTAGAAAAAAGTAAAGAGTCATCTTCAACCAGGTTAGATTGTAATAAATTAAATTGATCTTTATTCAAAACAGCCCACCCACCAGAATCGGTAGTGACTAAAAAATCACTGTTCAGTCTACCTACGTTATAAGGTAAAATAACATATTTATCTTTCAATAAAGGACCAGTCAAACCAACACCTCCAAGAGTTCTCTAAATTTTTCATAAATTTCATTCTCACTTAAATCAGATTCATAAAGCAAGTATTCGTCAAATTCTTTACCCATTCCAAAAGTTAGTTCAACCAACTTTTTTGGATATATGTGAGTATTTACTCTAAAAATGGATTTATTATTTCGTCTTTTTATCCCCTTCACGACTTTCACCAAAC
>JAAOXU010000006.1 GCA_018220935.1 Candidatus Altarchaeota archaeon
CCATCAATATAGATTGGACAAATTTAGTAGATAAAGAAGGAAAACTCAAAGACGAAACCAGTTTGAGAAATCTACTCAAACTAAACCCCAACCGAGAGATTATAGTGTATTGTGTGTCTGGGACAAGGGCAAGCTATGCGTGGTTTGTATTGTCTGAAATACTCAGATTTAATGACGTCAACGTATTTGATGGTTCAATGATTGAATGGGATTACTACAAATTTGTACTTGAGAAGTAAAAAGTAAAGCATTAATGATTAAAGGTGTTAAGTATACAGTGAAGAGCGTTAAACTGAACTTAAAAGAGCTTATGTCTTTTGGCTGCCACTGCAATATGGAGGACAAGATTGTCAAGGGAGTCGAGGGTGCAATGAGCGCCAATGCCAACCAGAATCTGAATACAATTGATATTGAATTTGACCCAAAAAAGACTAATGAAGCTAAGTTAGTGGAATTTGTGAAAAAATGTGGATACACATGCTCAGTATCCGAAGCGCACACAGAACACGAAAGCATGGGCCAAGGAGAACATAAAGGCCATATGGACACGGATTCAAAAAAACACAAAGACCACAAAAAAAGAGACCACGGAGAACATAAGGAACACGGAAACCATCATCAGATGATGATGAAAGAATTCAGGGCAAAAACGCTCGTGTCATCAATACTAACCATCCCAGTTTTACTCCTGTCACCCACTATACAAGGCTGGTTTAATTTCTCAATTCCGAATTTTGGTTTTAACACAGCACTACTCGTTGTATTTTCATCGGTTATAGCCATCTATGGCGCCATGCCCTTTTACAGAGGGGCAGTGAGGTCGCTAAAGAGCAAAATACTCGACATGAATGTGCTAGTCAGTCTTGCCGTTAGTTCCGGATATCTCTACAGCATAGGTTCAACCTTCTTATTTCAGGCCGCGGACTTTTATTGGGAGATTTCAACGCTCGTGCTTTTTCTGGTCTTCGGCCATTGGATGGAGATGCGCGCAGTTCTGGGTGCATCTGGGGCATTAAATGAGTTAGTCAAATTGATACCTCCAATGGCAAATTTAGTTGAAGGAGACGAGGTAGTTGAAGTAAGAACTTCAACGCTTAAAGTGGGGGACACCTTGTTGATACGTCCAGGTGAAAAAATTCCAATTGATGGGAAAGTAGTAGAAGGGGAGACTAGCATTGATGAGTCCCTGATAACAGGGGAATCCAAACCAGTCTCAAAGCAATTGGGTGACGAAGTTATTGGCGGCACCATAAACAAATCAGGCTCAATTAAAATTAAGGTCGATAAAGTGGGAGAAGACACCGCACTTTCTCAGATAATAAACTTGGTCAAGGGGGCTCAAGCCTCAAAGCCAAAAACTCAAAAGTTGGCAGACAGGGCTGCGCACTACCTGACACTGACCGCCATAATAGTCGGTGCCTTAACATTCCTATATTGGTATAGCTTTGCTGCAGCAGGAGTAGTTTTTGCGCTAACCTTGACTATAACAGTATTTGTAATAGCTTGTCCTCATGCCTTAGGATTAGCCATACCAACAGTCACATCAATAGCCACTACCCTAGCTGCAAAAAATGGGATGCTAGTAAAGGACATGAGGGCTGTTGAAATCGCAAAAAATCTCGATTATGTAGTGTTTGATAAGACTGGAACTTTAACCAGGGGTGAATTTGGAGTATCAGACATAGTTTCGGTGAGTAATTGGAATGAAGCAGAAATTCTAAAAAATGCGGCAGCGCTAGAAATCAATTCGGAGCACGTTATTGCCAGAGGTATTGTAAACTATTCTAAAAAAGAAAAACTAAAGATTCCAAAGGCGTCTAAGTTTCAAGCCATCCCAGGAAAAGGAGCTAAAGGCATGGTCGGTAAGGACGAAATATATCTTGGGAATTTTGCCCTAATGAATACACTAAAATTAAACACTAAAGAATCCAAGGAGGAACTAAATAGATTGTCCTCACAAGGTAAAACCGTAATACATGTAGCAACAAAAGATGAAATTAAAGGGCTTATTGCGCTCTCAGATACAATAAGAGAAGAATCATATGAAGCAGTTAGAGCATTAAAAAAAATGAATATAAAAGTCGCGATGCTCACAGGAGACAATAAAGAAACGGCAAAGTATGTTGCTGGCGAACTGGGACTAGATCAGTATTTTGCAGAAGTCCTCCCAGGCGATAAATCAAGCAAGGTTCAAAAATTACAAGCAGAGAGATACAAAGTTGCCATGGTGGGGGATGGAGTAAACGATGCACCCGCCTTGACTCAGGCAGACATAGGGATTGCAATAGGCACTGGGACTGATGTTGCAGTTGAGTCAGCCGAGATAGTATTGGTAAAAAATGATCCAAGGGATATTTCACGCTTAGTAAAACTTAGTAAGCTAACTATGAGTAAGATGAAACAAAACTTGGTGTGGGCAACAGCCTACAACGCAATAGCAATACCAGTAGCAGCGGGAACCTTGTATCCATACGGTATTACTCTAAAACCAGAATTCGCAGCACTAATCATGGCGGCTAGCTCAATTATAGTAGTAATAAATGCACTTATGCTAAAAAGGGTTAGGTTGTGAAAAAATAACAGGTTAGTATTATGAATGAAAAAGCAACACAAAGGGTTCAAAAAAGATATGATAGAATTGCAAAGTTTTACGACGGATTTGAGTCTTTAGTAGAAAAGAGGTTCTTTGGTAAATTCAGAGCGAACACCTTTAATAAACTTGAAGGAAAAATTCTTGAGGTAGGAGTTGGAACGGGAAAAAATCTACGTTATTATAATAAACGGGCTAAAGTTACAGGAATTGATATCAGCCAAAATATGCTAAAAAGGGCCGTACAAAAAAATAAAGACCTTGGTTTAAATGCAAAGTTATATCAAATGGATGCCCAAAAGATGAAATTTAAATCCAATACCTTTGATTATGTTGTTAGTTCATTTGTATTCTGCTCAATTCCGGAGCCAATACAAGCGCTCAAAGAAGTGAAAAGAGTTATGAAAAAGGGGGGGACTGCAATTTTTATAGAACACGTCTTAAGCAAGTACAAGCTCATAGCCCTTTTAGAACACATACACAACCCCCTTACTTCGCGTTTATTTGGTTTTAACGTCAATAGAAATACTAGAAAAAATATTGAAGAAGCGAACTTAAAAATTGTAAAAGACAAAAATCTGGCTTTCTTTGATGTATTTAGGAAATTTACGTGTGTTAAGTAATTTTACAGGAAGGTGTTTTTTAAGTTCTAAAGAGTCTTAAGATAATCCAGGCAAACCCATAGTTTTTAAGAAACACCCATAATAAAGAACCAAAAGTACCCCCACCCATTACCTGCCCAGACACATTAATGCTGTGAGTTAAAGCACTAAGAAGACCAATAAAGAGTGTAAACTGCCAATTTTTTATTGAATCCAGTTTGAAACCCTTCTTGGTTTTTATCCCTAATAACATGTGTATCACAGTAATTTCTTAGTTTTTAATTTTACAACTTAAAGCCTATGTTATTAGGTTTTTTAAAATGAACGGAAATGAATGTCAAAAAGCATTAATAGGAATATATCTAAAAATAGATATGACGGAATTAAGACCTAATGCTTTGGGAATAAGCTCGGCTGTTATTGGTGCGCTATCAATGTTCGTGCTTGGCATCCTTGGGAACCTGGGACTTTATACAGGGGCAGTTGAGATGATGCAGACCTGGCACGTATTCTTTTCACTTAGTGTCACAGGAATACTGGCAGGCATAGTCGAAGCAGCAGTAATCTGCTACGCGCTTGGATGGACTCTAGCATACGTATACAACAAGGTGTAAGAAATGTGGCCTTTCACAAAAAAATGCAAGTATTGTAATAATGCAATTAAAGGGGATTATGTAAAAGAGAATGTTAAAGTTCCCGGATACTTGGGCACTAGACCTGCAAATTTTTGTAGCGAGTCACACGCAGAGTCGTATAAGAGTGAAGTCTCAGAACATCTAAAAAACCAGAAGCAAGGCGGCGGTGGAGGTTGTTGTTAATGGATAATTCAATGCCCAAAAAACGACATAGCACAATGTTCACAACAAAACATCAGTTTTTTTCCTTCGACTTCCTTAAGGACCCCACCAGAATAGATTTTACAACCACAGTGAGTGCATTGGGTAAGCCGGGGTTTCACCGCCAAATCAATAAGTTCTTCAAATCTACTGAGCATTGAGTCAACAAATTTATTGCCTTTATCCGTTAATTTATACACTTTTTTTTCTCGCCCACCAATTAAATCAACTTTTAGCAGTTTTTGACTCTCAAGTTCATTCAAGAAAGGATATACTTGGCTAGTACTGATTTTGCCTATTTCAGCTTCTAGAACCTTCATAATTTCATAGCCATGTTTTGGCCCATCTTTTAGTAAGAGTAAAGTGTTAAATTTTAACATACTCTTTATTTTAAGCGTCATACTTTAGTGACACAACAAATACTTAAATAATGATATATCTAAAATAAGATAGGTGATTAAGATGGATGGAAAAAAGAAACCATGTTGTTAACTGAAGAGGGGTGGAATGAGTGAAAAAGAAAATGTTTGTAAAAGGTATGCATTGCGCCAGTTGCGCCGTTAGTATAGAGCAGGCTCTAAACAAACAAAATGGCGTGAAAGACGCGAATGTGAATTTTGCTACTGAGAATTTGCAAATAGACTTCGACCCACAAAAAACCTCGGTGTCTGAGATTTCTCAGACAGTCTCAAATGCAGGCTATGAACTCATAGATTCCTCAGGAAAGCACATAAGACTATCTATATCAGGCATGCACTCCACCCACTGTTCAAATTTAATTGAATCAGTACTCAAAAAAACAGAAGGAATAACACGAGTGAATGTAGACTTTCCAAATGAGAGGGCCGATATTGATTACGACCCAAATGAAATAAATCAAAAGGACATAGAAAAAAATATTATTGAATTAGGTTATGGCGTCGAAAAGGAAGTCAATATTGACCGGGAAAAAGAAGCTCGAAAAAAAGAGATTTCAAGTCTAAAAAAACGTTTAACACTCTCAATAATATTTGGCATCCCCTTGCTTTTAGTCACAATGGGAAGATATTTTGGACTACCTTCCCTTAGCGAAGACCAAGTGGCGTTAGAAGTATTAATCCAATTTTTACTAACAACACCCATAATTTATGCAGCACGCAGCATTTACACCTCAGGGCTAAAGTCATTAAAAAGGCTAGTACCCAACATGGATGCCCTAATTTTCATTGGAACTACAGCAGCATATGTCTACAGCTTAGTGATTTCTGCCTTGATTTTATCAGGCTCATCGACTTACGGTTCACACGATTTATATTTTGAAGTCGCCGCTTTTGTATTAATTTTTATTACACTCGGCAAGTATTTTGAAGCCTTAACTAAGGGTAAGACTTCAGAGGCACTGCGTAAATTAGTGGGGCTTCAGGCAAAAACTGCACGAGTTATACGTAAAGGTAAAGAAATTGAAATCCCACTTGAAGAAGTTAAGGTGGGAGACATTTTAATAGTCAAACCCGGTGAGAAAATACCAGTTGACGGGATAGTCAAGGAAGGTACATCAACTGTTGATGAAAAGATGATAACCGGAGAGAGCATACCTGTAGTAAAAAAGAAAGGGGATAAAGTAATTGGCGCAACCATAAATAAAAACGGGTTGCTAAAAATAAAAGCCACTGCAATTGGGGGAGACACAGTACTATCTCACATCATAAAAATTGTTGAAGAGGCTCAAGCATCAAAAGCCCCAATACAGCTTTTAGTAGACAAAATTTCGATGTATTTTGTTCCGGCAGTCATGTTAATCGCGTTAGGCTCCTTCGTATTTTGGTTCCTAATAGCAAAATCAACTTTCGTATTTGCATTAACTGCCACCATAGCAGTTCTAATAATTGCCTGTCCTTGTGCATTGGGACTAGCGACACCAACCGCAATAATGGTTGGGACTGGCCTTGGTGCAGAAAATGGAATTTTACTAAAAAATGCCGACGCACTTGAATTAGCCAGAAAAACAGAGGTAGTAATATTTGACAAGACGGGGACTCTAACCAAGGGTGAACCCGAAGTAACTGACGTTGTTGCTGTTGAAGGCACTCAAGAAAACGTATTGACTCTGGCAGGTATTGCCGAAAAAGGAAGTGAACACCCTATAGGGGACGCCATAGTAACTAAGGCTAAAAAACTCATATCAAAAAAGACCGCTAAAGGCTATAATGCCATTACTGGAAAGGGGATTGAGTGTAAGTATAAAGGTAAACACTTGATTGTGGGTAGTGAAAGGCTAATGAACGAAAAAAAGTTAAACACGTCATCAATAAAAGCAGATCTTGCACGACTTGAGACTGAAGGGAAGACCACAGTTGTGGTTTCATATGCAGGGAGTGTGGTTGGTTTAGTTGCGGTAGCAGACACTCTCAAGTCATCTTCAATAGAAGCAGTAGCCAAGCTCAAAAAACTAGGTAAGGAAGTCTGGATGATTAGTGGGGATAATGAAAGAACAGCAAAAGCCATAGCACTACAAGCTGGTATTGAAAATGTGGCCGCCCCGGTATTACCTGGAGACAAGGCTAAAATTGTAAAGGAGCTCCAGAGCAAGGAAAAAATTGTAGCTTTTGTTGGCGACGGTATAAACGATGCACCAGCCATTGCACAAGCAGACACAGGAATCGCAGTTGGAGCGGGAACAGATGTTGCAATTGAGACAGGACAAATTGTGCTCATGAAAAATGATTTGCGCGATGTAGTCACGGCCATAAAAATCAGCAGTTACACTATTAGAAAAATCAGGCAAAATTTATTTTGGGCCTTCATATACAATGTCGTGGGGATACCCATCGCTGCAGGGGTTTTATATCCTTTCACTGGCTACTTGCTCAATCCAGCCATTGCAGGAGGAGCCATGGCTTTCAGCTCAGTATCAGTCGTATTAAATTCACTTCTTATGAAGAGGTTTAAGGTGAAATAAATGTTTGAGTGCAAAGAGTGTAAATTAGTTTATGAAGACAAAGAGTAGGCCGATAAGTATGAGGCATGGTGTAAAAAACACCAATCATGTAATTTAGAGATTACAAGTCATGCGGTAAAATCCCGTCATACGGAATAAAACAATAAATACTTCGGAGAGTGAATAAGCTGTGGATAAAGAAAGATTTGGGGTATTGCTTGTACTACTTACTGCACTGGAATCCAGTGTTGCAATCATAGTTAATAGATTTTTTGTACTAAAAGTTGATCCTGTAATTTTCACTGCAGTACGGGCAATTCTAATTGGTATTACCTTTTTCATAGTTTCTAAGTATATGCCAAAGCCAAAGAAGGCTGCTAAAACTAAAGATTTAGCGGTTTTAGGGCTTATTGGTGGGGGATTAGCATTCTTACTATTTTTCACAGGATTAAAACTAACTACAGGTGGAAGGGCGGCATTAATTCATAAAACACTCCCATTATGGGCAGCCATAATTGGATATTATTTCTTAAAAGAGAAAATTACACGCAATCAAAAAACCGCCATAGGTGTTGCAATTTTAGGTCTATTAATTCTTCAATATGACAATTTACCAACAGACATAAGATGGGGAGACGCACTCGTACTTGGTGCCACACTTCTTTGGGCAATTGAAAATGGTCTTGCTAAAAAATTTATGAACCTAGGTGAAAATAATTGGCGAGTCACATATGGAAGAATGTTCTTTGGCTCACTCTTTTTGTTTGGAGTATTATTGCTTCAAGGTAAACTTTCAACCCTATTAAGTCTTCAACTCATTCAATGGGTATACATTCTAGTTTCAACCATACTTTTGACTTGGTATGTATTAACTTGGTATTGGTCTCTTAAATTTATCAACTTGTCAAAAGCAGCAGGATTCCTTTTGATTTCACCCGTAATTTCTTTAGTACTTGGCATCGTATTTTTAGGTGAATCAATTTACCCCATGCAAGTCTTTGGTTCAGTTCTAATACTTGGAGCCTTAATGGTCTTAGCAAGCACCAAAAGTGAGAGGATTTATGGTGAACTCCCTTAAAACCATTATCAGATTTGCAAAAAGACCTAACCAGCTTGGACTTTGCGGCATAAAAGACAACAGAATTTATGACTTAGCTAAAAAAGACAAGTGGACTAATGAAGAAAAGGAAATTGTAATAAACTTTGTAAAAAACTTAAAGGTTTTGTATGGATACTTAAGTGCAATTGGAAAAAAACTTGGTAAAAAATTCTATGACGAAGAAGTTGTTAATTCAGCTCTATATGGACGGGATGATTGGCACGGTTTTTCAGAAAATTTAAAGCCAGAGTTACTAAAAGTCGCAATTGAAGATAAAGTTAATGAAATTAACAATTTAGGGGACAACTTACCCCTAACTCATAGTTTTCATGTCCTGTATTTTGGTGCAGTGGCTACAGACCTACCAAAAACCCTGCCTTTTGCAGATGCATGTAAAGTTTCAATAGGACAAATCAAAGGCGAAGTAGTAGAATACAACCACTTGAGTAAAAACTTAAGAATAATCCCAAAAAAAATCAAGTTTACTAGCCCTTTTTTTGAGGTTAAGGATGGCGACAGAGTGTTTTTGCACCATAGTATAGTTTTTGACACCGCAGAACCAGAAAAAGAGCGTTTATACGAGGAAAACTTGAAAAAAACACTTAAGGTAGTAAAAGAATTTTGGTAAGTTTGATTGAAGTTTGTGGAGTAAGCTTTTTATACCTTCATTTTGACAAAAACTATGGAACAACTATGCATAACATGTAGTAGTGATTTATCAACAGTTTCCAATTCAACTAAGTTCACTTGCCCATCTTGCGGCGAGAAAGATATTAATAGATGTGGAAAATGTAGGCTCAGTGCAAAAGTTTGGAAGTGCGAGTGTGGATTTGAGGGACCATAAATGGGAGATGTCGTAGCAAAAATTCGCGTAATGCCAGAAAATGGAGTTACTCTAGATGAAGTTAAAGAGAGTCTAGCCTTCGCAAAAGCAATGGAAGAAAAACCAATTGCGTTTGGTTTAGTGGCACTCGAAATTTTAGTTAGAGTATCTGATGAAGATG
Organism: Candidatus Altarchaeota archaeon; assembly: GCA_018220935.1. Taxonomy (GTDB): domain Archaea; phylum SpSt-1190; class SpSt-1190; order SpSt-1190; family SpSt-1190; genus JAAOXX01. Next base: position 9,049 of record JAAOXU010000006.1, read on the forward strand.
GTGGATTTGATACAATTGAAAAGCAACTTGATGAACTAAAAACCGTTTCTAGTTATGAAGTTCTTGAACTTGGTCGAATCTAAACCTTTTTATTTTTCTATTTCCTTTTTTTATATGATAGTTACTGGTTATGTTAACCCAGATATGGATTCAATTGCGTGTGCTATAAGCTATGCAAAATTTTTAGAAAATAATGGAAAAATTGCAGTACCTGCTTCATACGGGAAGATGAGTAAGGAAGCCGAATTAGTTTTAAGAAAATGGAATATTAGAAAACCATTAAGTCCTTCCCCATTAAGTGAAAGAATAGTTTTAGTTGATGTTAGTGAAAAAAATAAAATTCATCACGAAATAAAGGTGGAGAATGTTGTTGAAATTATTGATCACAGAAAAGCACACGGAGCTAGTGAGTTTCCTAATGCTAGAGTTCAAATTGAGGAAGTTGGAGCTGCTGCCACCCTAATTGCTGAAAAATTTTACCCAAACAAAATAGGTGTAGACTTAGCGGCTCTTTTGTATTCTGCAATCGTTTCAAATACCATTAATTTTAAGTCAAGTGTAACAACTGCACGAGACATATCAATGGCAAAGTGGTTATTAAAACACGTTTCAATTCACGAAAACTATGTAATTGAAATTTTTACAGAAAAATCAAGAATTGATGATCTGCCTCTGACCCTTGAGATAGAATCAAAAAAAGTTAATTTAGGAACTGAAAGCATCCTCATTTTCCAGCTAGAACTTGTTGAAGTTGATTTATTTTTAGGTGAGAATCTAAATCAGATAAGGGAAGCTATGGAAGAAATTTTAGCTAAAAGGGGACTAAAACGTGGATTTTTGACCTGTGTTGATACTTTAGAAGGATATACTCGCTTTTTTGTGTTTGATGACTCACTAAAGGCGTTATTACAAACTGCCTTAAATCTTGAATTTAAGGGAAATTTAGCCAAAAAAGAACATATAATTTTGAGAAAAGAGATGATCCCACTACTAAAATCAGTAAAGTAGAATATAAATAGGAAGGTATCTTGAGTCTTTTATGATAATCAAAGAATTTAAGGTTATTGAGAAAGCAAAGAATATTGTAATTGGTTTTCCAGGTGTTGGTATGGCAGGTTCAATTGCAAGTGAATTTATTATACATAAAGTTGGCTTTGAAGAAATAGGTCACATAAGAAGTGAAAAACTCCCAGCTCTCGCAATAATTAGAAAAAGTAAACCAGAGGCACCCATCAGAATTTATCACAAAGACGGGACAATAATGATAGTCTCAGACATTATGATACCAGATTCACTAAGTCATGAATTTGCAAAAGACCTAGCTAAGTGGATTAAAATAAAAAAGCCAAAAGAAGTAATTATGTTAGGTGGCAGTGAGAAAAAGGAAAAAGGTAAAGTTTATGCTATAAGTTGGAAAGATAAATATTTAGACACCGTAGGATTAGATCATATGAATCTTGGTTTTGTAGTAGGAATTTATGGTCCACTTATGATGGAATTAAAAGAAATGGACATAAATGGATATCTCGTACTAGCTGAAGCAACTCATAAACCGGATCCATTAGCAGCGGCCAAAATTATTAGACACGTGTCTAAAAGAATTGGAATTGCGGTCGATCCTACCTCACTAGAAAAAGAATCTAAAAATATGAATACAAAAGAAAAAGTTGAAGGTAAAAAATGGGATCCCTATCCAAGCATTTATGGCTAATCAAGAAGGGCAACTTTTATGGTTTCAGTACCACATAAAAGATCCATTCGACTATACGATAATTTTTGAAGACCAAAATAAGTCAGGTTTTCACCAATTAAGTTAGTTATATTAGAGGAATTTAAGGCATTAATATTTCTACAACCAAAAGAACCATTAAGACAATAATGCTCACAAGAAAAACCTTTGTCGTGATAAACTAACGTTCCAGAAAATATTACTACACGACTAAGCGCCATTATAATTAAAATTGAAAAAACCACACCAATTAAAAATTTCTTAAAAAGCACAGGATCCATGAAAGAGGAATAAATAGCTCCCTTTTATACTCTACCAACTAGTTTTACTTGTTTTACACCAGGAAGATCTGCAATTAACTTTACAGATAAAGCATCATCAACCACCATAACTTTACCCCCGCCCAAATTGTCCCCTTGTACGGCTGAGCAGGGATCACAAAAGACTACAGCAGCAACTTCAAGATCGGGACTAATTGTTGCTAATCTTGCAAGTTGTGGATCTAATTTTTCAACGTTAATAAAATTATAACCAACGAGTAAAATTCCAACTAATGCTATGATTATTGGATATAAGAGTTTAGAAGTTGGTTGTGTACCATATGGTGGTGTCCTAGTAGGATAAGACGCATACGAAGCAGGATAAGGGTAATAACCCGCACGATATGCAGCTTGAGCGTATGGTTGTTGTTGCATGTTTTAAGTCACCTTACTACGAGTCCTGTCAATACAAGTCTTAGATATTAATATACTTTCCTTACACGTAATTCTATTGGCCTTAAAAGCACTAGAATTCATTTCTTTGTGTTCTATATTCAAATTAAAAAAAAGTCTAAAGCAGACTACAATAATGGATATTTATCAATACGGTTAATTACACTTATGCTTGGAGTAGTAAAAATAGGTACAGCCCTCTTCTCAGAACCCGAAAGACTTGAGGACTTGAAGAAATTTATTTCAACTTTTAAGGGTAATTTAGTATTTGTCAGCGGAGCTGGAAAAAGAGCAAAAGAAATGATTAAAGACTATAGAAAATTTGGTTTACCTGAAGGTTTTCTTGATTATCTTGGAATTGAACTAACACACGTTAATGCCAAAGCATTAGCACGACTTATTGGAGGTAATTATTGTAAAACGTTTGAAGTCATAGACTCAAATAAGCTTAGAAAGCCCATAACGGGAGGTCAAATTCCGGGCCAGAGTACTGATGCAGTTGCAGCAGAATTAGCAGATTTTCTCGGGGCAGATGTTTTAATTTTAGTAAAGGATGTTGGAGGGTTATTTACTCAAGACCCTAAAGAAACTCCAGGTGCAAGAGTAATACATAAACTTGGTTTTGATGAACTAAAAGACTTCAAAACAAAAGACACTAAAGCAGGAAGCTATGGAGTTATGGATAATCAAGCCATAGATATGATTATACGATCTAAAATAAAGACACACGTAGTGGGACTAGATTTTGATTTTACTAAAGGCACACTTATTAGTTAGTAAACCTTGTAAAACCTCACGAGGCGGGGAAAAGATTAAAAGCATGTGTTGAAACTCCTTTTGTGTTTAAACTAAGAAAAAAGGATATGAGTTTACTAATGGGGGGTATTTTGTTACTCTCCACTGTAGGTTTTGCTATTCTTTCAGGGACACAAAATCAAACATATGATACGGATTATCCCACCAACCCCTCTAATCAACCAGGTTATGCAGGGGAGTGGCAAGGTGTTCCAATTTATGAGCAAAAATTAGCGAGCAATCAAAGCATATTTTATATTCAACTCACACCAGGATACAATCTACTTTTAAGGGCAGATCCAAGAGAAGCCCAATTAGTAGGGAGTCCATCAAGTTCAGACATATATTCAATAGTATATAGTTCAAAAAAAGTCTACGCAATATTTGATCCAGAACATTCTGGAAACGTCAGTTTGGCTTTTACTGAACTTTCAAGATTCTTAAACAATAGACCTTTTGAAGTCATTTATGGTACAACTACTGAATATATAGATGAATCCAATACGACTTATCCAAATAAGGATCCGTATAATACTACAAGTGATGAGACCGTAATTTATCTAAAATTTTCAAATAAAACCAATATTGAAATGACAAACAGGACCATAATAGTGAATGGAGAAGACACTTGGTCTATGGTAAAGGCTGCAGCTAAATTGCAATTAATACTGTTGCGTTTAGTTTAGAAGGTGAAAAAAATGATTTGGTGGATGCAAGCGTTGATCTGGATGATACCAGCTTATTTTGCCAATATGGCACCAGTTTTTATGAGTAAATTTAATATTGCAGGACTGAAACGACCAATTGATGGGGGTAAAGTAGCATGGGATGGTAACCGTCTAACTGGGGATGGTAAAACTTGGCAGGGTGTAGTTTTTGCAGTAGTTTATGGTGGAACTATGGGTGGAATTTTAAGCATATGGGACTTAAGCTCAATTTTGATAGGAAGCGTAATTGGTTTTGGTGCTATATTTGGGGACCTAGTTGGTTCATTTACTAAAAGAAGACTAAAACTAAAAAGAGGACAAAATGCAGGACTTCTTGATAGTATGGACTTTATTGTTTTTGCACTTCTTTTTGCACTACCGTTTTACAACTTTGAACTTAGACAAATTTTATTATTACTCATAATTAATCCCGTGCTCCACAGAAGTGCCAATGTTATTGGATACGTCTTGAAATTAAAGAATGTACCTTGGTGAATTTATGAACTATATTTTTGATCTTGATGGAACTTTAGTTGAGACCACCTTGCTTCACGCAAGAACTTTTGTTCAAGCCTTTGAAGAAATTGGTCAAAAAATAGATGAAAAAAAAGCTATTGAACTTATTGGATTATCGGGAATTGAAATTGCAGAAAAGCTAGGTGCAAAAGATCCAAAAAAATTATATGAAAGAAAAGTTGAACTTTTTATTGAAAGGGCAGATGAAATACAAGAAATTAAAGGTGCAACTAAAGTTCTTAATGAATTAAAAAATAGGAATCACACAGTATGCATTGCAACTTCAAGTGGAAAAAAAATGGCAAATGTTATTTTTTCAAAGTTTAACTGGCCACTTGATTTAGTTATAACGGCTGAAGACGTAGTAAACGGTAAACCACACCCAGAAATGCTAGAAAAAATCAAACTAAAGTTTCCAGGTGAAGCTATTATGGTTGGAGATACTACCTACGACTTAGATATGGCAAAAAGTGCAAAAATTCCAGCAAAAATATTAGGCATAAATTTAAGTAAACTTGAAGACTTATTGTAGTACATAAAGGTAATAATATGATTTCAAAACTCCGAAAGTTCATCAATTATGATTCACGTTTTTTTAGGATGTTTAGTTTCTTATCTCCAGACGCATGGACCCTACTAAATTTGGTTGCATCCATTTCATCAGCATATAATTATTTTATGGGTAACTTTATCTTAGGCGGTCTATTTTTGTTACTTTCAGGCTTCTTTGACTTTATTGATGGGGGCGTTGCAAAGTATCAAAAAACAGTAACTAAATTTGGAGCAATATGGGACGCAACAATTGATAGATTAAGCGAGGGATTAGTATTTCTTTCACTCGCAAGATGGTTTTTTGTTGCAAACTTCGCGTTTATTTTTTCATATCTAGTTAGTTATATTAGAGCAAAGGATGATAGAGTAAAAACAGGAATTACTGAACGCGGAGAACGTGTATTATTTTTGACTCTTGTGAGTTTAGTTAATTTTGTTGAGACGGGTTTGTATATTCTAACTATAGGTTCAATAATCACAGTTTTTATGAGACTTCAAGAAGCTAAGAAGTTAAACTCTTAATGGCTTTTGGAATCATATCAATTAAATCAGTTGCAGTCATACCCTCACCATTGTAACACAATTCACCAGCTTTCCCAGTAAGATATGCAGCACTCGACGCAGCTAAAAATGGATCAATTTTTCTAGAAAGTAGTGCACCACAAACCCCAGCTAAAACATCACCAGTTCCACCCTTAGTCATAAAAGGCGTACCAGATTTAGAAACTATAACTTGATCCTCTTTAGCAATCACATCATAATGTCCTTTTAGTAACACAACTAAGCCAGTCTCTTTGGCAAAGTCACTTGCGGCTTTAATTCTTTCATCTAAATTTTCCGGAGATGTTCCTGAAATTATTTTAAATTCTGAGATGTGAGGGGTAACAACGCTTTTTTCACTTTTAATATCAAGATCACTCAAAAAATGTAATGCATCAGCATCAATTACAACAGGTTTACTATACTCACTTAAAATTGCATTTACTGCATCTGCCACTTCAAATCTTTTGGTGATACCATTTCCAATAACTAAAGAATCAGATTTACTCAAAGCAATCCAAGCCTCATCATTAATCTGAGATAAAAAGTCAGTTTCAAGATCAATAGGAACAAGGTCAGGATAATTTAGAGCTGTTAGATATGGATGTTTTGGAGTAATAGTATAAGTTAAGTCTGCCCCTGCCCTAATAGCAGCTAAGCCCGAAAGGATAGGCGCTCCAGTATATATTTTACTACCCCCAACCACGGCTACATAGCCAAAATCGTGCTTTTTAGACCAAATGGGTCGTTTAGGATAGCATTTTCGAATATTCTGAGGCTCATATTCCATAAAAACCCAAGAGTTTAGTACTTTTAATAGTATCAGATTCGGGTTTTTTTGGCATTATACAGTCACTCTAAGCTCTTTTTCATGAGTTATTACATCAGCCAAGAGCTTTCCAACGTCAGTATCTCTTGCAACCTTAACTTTACCCTTCTTACTAACTACAGGACTAAAGATAACCTGACCATCACTGACAAAGTTAACTTGCCTACCATTCATTGACCTATCAAAGTAAAAAATTAGTGAAGTTTTATTTTCATCAATCTCAAAACTCACATCTTCCCCAGTTGACTGAAGTTTTTCCTTTGGGATGTTTGCGATATCTTGAACATCTAGTTTTAGTCCTAGCTTCTTTTCTAGTACTTCAATATTTCTACCTCGTTTACCAATAACTCCAGGAATTACCTCCTGATCCACATAAATTATGGCACTTCGCTCACCAGTAAAACTAACATCAATGTTTGAACCCGAAATTTCCTTTTTTAATACACGTCTAAGTTCACGACCAGCAAGCACCATCATAGGATCTTGTTTTGATTCTTTTACCGGAATAATTGTAGTCTCCTCTCCATATGTATAGATTTCAAACTCAACTTTTTTGGTAAAGAAATCTTTGACTTCAACTACAGGTCTTGCTAAATCCGCTTCCATCATACCACTTGGTACTTTTACAAGCATTTCAAGCTCATACACTTTTTCAATTGCACCGCCCCTAAGATAAATTACAGTATCAAGCACTTGTGGAATTACACCCATTTCAAGTCTACCTAAAAATCGTTGAACGGCGTCAATTGCTCGGCTTGCGTGTGCAACACCAATCATACCGACACCTGCTAGTCTCATATCTGAATATACTTCAAAATCTCGAGTTGTTCTAAGTTCATCATATACAGTAAAATCAGGTCTAACAAGTAAAAGTACTTCCCCAGTTGCTCCGGGGTCTCCTTCTAAATGACCATATTGAGTTATTAATTTATTAACGCTCAAATCTCGTGGATGTTCAATAGTCTTCACAATTTTTTTCTTAGCAGAGTAAAACTCGGCCAAAGCTTGTGCAAATGTGGTTTTTCCTGCACCGGGTGCACCAGCAACAAATATACCTTCAGCTCGCTCTTCAAACCGTTCCATGAGTTCCGGTTTTAGGTCATACTCATCTAAAGTCATTTTTCTTACAGGGTGTACCGCAGTAATCTCAGTTCCTTTTGAGAATGGATGACGTGTTATAACAATACGATAGTCTTCGTATTGGACTACTGTAGCGCCTTCTTTATCTACTTCAATAAATGCAAGTGGGTTTCTTTCGGCTTTCTCAACTATTTCTCTAGCCATGTCTTCAACCTCAGCCAAAGTCGTGTCTTTTTCAGTTATAGGCATAAATTCCCAGGCTCCGGGTTTTCCTTTTTTGGCATGAACTCTAGTGTGATCTTTAACGTGAACACTCATAGTCTTTTCATCAAAGAATTTTTGGATAGTTAAATTAAGGTGTTCTTCTTGTTTAACAAACCCAACCTGAATCCCCAATGCAGTTGCAATTTGTTCTTGAACTTTGTCACACGTCATAAGAGTTATATTTTCAGTTTGGGCTACTCCTCTAGCATCCCAATCCGCTGCATCTCTACTAATATACCTTGGCCTATCGCCAGTAAATCTGAGCTCAATTGTACCCTTGTTTGCCATATCTTTTAGAGTGAGTAATTCTTTGGTTCCGACAAATCCATCAGCCTTATTGTGTCTCATTTCACTTTCAAGAAGTGCAATAACACTAAGTGGAATGACAACTTCTCCGTCCTTGGTAACCTTACTTACCGCACCTGTTACTAAACATGAATAATCTGCTACTACTTGCATACAAAGCTTCCATACAGAAGTATATAAGATTTACAAAATTCCCAACGTGGGAAAATCCCGTAGAAACGGGAAAAATCAATATATACTAAGGCCACACATATTGTTGTGAGAAAGCTCTTAGCACTAATAATTCTTTTATCTCCTTTTTACGCCCAACAAACTCACCCTTTGAGTGAAATAACCCCCGTTGATACAAATTTAGCCATGGGAAGTTATAGTTTAACTGCAACAGGACTAACTCTCAGTAAGAGTGGATATTCTTCAATAATAACTTTCCCCGCAACAACAAATGATCCAGGTTACATCAACCACACAGAATATGCAAATAATGCAAGACTAGAATTAATTCCGGGTGATGACTGGGCAAGTAATGATATGGTTGTGGTTGCAGGAAGCGATGAAGCTGATGCCATTATTATGAGAACTGATGGTTATCTTGGAATAGAAGGCCAGCTTTATGATCTTAGTGATTCAATTTTGACAATTGGCGACAGTCTAACTGTGACAGGCGATCTAGTAGTTAGTGGGACTGGTACAAGTACCATCGGAGGGGACTTGACAGTTAGTGGAACTGGTACAACAACAATTACTGGAGATTTGACAGTTAGTGGAACTTCAGTAACACTCCCCGCAAATACAATTGATGCTGGAGAAGTTAATTTTAATTATGCAGACTCAACTAGTGAAGGTGGAGCTGCATCAGATTTAGCTTGTACTGATTGTGTTGCATCTGGTGAAGTTGAGTTTAATTATGCAGGTTCAGATACAGAAGGAGGAGGAGCTAATTCTTGTAATGGAGACGGAACTTGTGAGACTGGAGCAATAAAGCACACAGGCTCACTCATAAGTGATGGTGTAACATATGATAATACGTGGATGACCTTTACTGAAATTCTAAATGGTAATTCGTTAATACTTGGTGCGGGGGGATTGACTGCAATAGGTGCAGGAGAATCAGCAGGTCAAGTTAGTGCGAATATTGCAGCCAGTACTGAAACGCTTTATTTAGCATCAGATAATAATATTGTATTTGTTACAAAACTACAAGATGGTTGGGCGACAAGGGTTGATGCAGGATCTATTAATAATGTAGGAAATTGGGCAACAACAGGAGATTTGACAGTTAATGGGGGAGATATATCCATTGCAAATAATAATGGTGGCATTGGGTTTAACGACGTTGATGCATATTGGTTGAAAACCGCAACTAACTGGGGTATATACTGGAAAACAAATACGGAGAATCAAATTCAATTTCATGGAGCAGGTGTTAATAAGGGGTATATAGATTTAGATAATGGTAATATGCAACTTGATGGGGACTTATATCTTGATGGCGGAGACCTTGTATTAAATGACGTAATAATTCACAGCGATGGAACTAAGATCGGAATTGCAGATAGTACACCATCATACACCTTAGATGTTGCAGGAACAGGGAGGTTTACCACTTCACTAGCCGTTAACGGACCATTAACATTAAGTGATGGAACAGATCAAGGAACTTTATATTTTAGAAGTGATAGAACAGACACAAAAATTGATGAAAGTGGATACGTGTTAAGAATGTATGCACCAAGCGGGCTTAGTTTTTATCCAGATTCAAATGGTAATAATTATGAACATTTCCGAATATACAACGGTGCCGGAACTGCAACATTTGATCTAGTAGAAAACTCATGGGGTGGAGCAACAGTTAGTATTATTGGGGAAGTTAGAACTCTTGAATACGACGGGAGTGGTGGAAGAGTTTGGGGTGAAGGAAGGTCTGCTTCAAGAAGATATGGTACATCAGGTATTGAAAGTGGACTATGTACCAACGGTGATATTCAGTTTGGATTAAGTTATACTGCGACTACCTTTGGTGCTTCTGCAGCAGCATGCCCACACGGAACTTGGGTATGTTCTTATGTTGACAGGGGCGCAGGAGTTGGTGCATGTAACACTGCAAGACCAGACTGGACAGATGATGGTATTTACTGTTCAGGTAGTTCAATTGATTTTACATCCACAAACCACGTAGGATGGACTTCAAGTTGGGATGGTTCTACATCTTCGACAGTGGAAGCGATTGCAGTAAAAGAAATCAATGGAGCTTACGCCATATGGGATACGTGCACAAGCCTACCCGTATGGTGCTGTTCTTAGTCGCGTCTTTGTAAAAGATATAAAAGTTGGATAACATTTGTTACCCACGCAAAAGTATTGTAGATTGCAAAAAACCACGCAGTCCAACCACCGTGTCTTACAGTTCTCCAAGACTGAATCATAATAATAAATCCTGCAAAAACAAGTGGGATAAGCAGCATGATTGGATCAACGTAAAATCCAAGAAGGGCTTGAAAACCCGCAAGTATTGCTACAAATGCAATTAAAATGGCAGAATAACCAACCAATTTTTCCCAGCCCTCATGCTTGATCATTAAAAGGCCTGAACTTATGTTAACTCCACCTATGATAAACGCGTAGATTGCATAGAACAAACTCATACTCATTCCATGAGGAAGATAATAAAAGCCTTTTAAACTACTAAAAAGTGGTTTTTTATGAAATTTGCAATATTCCTTGATTTTGATGGGACTATAACTAGAGAAGATATGAATTCCTGGCAATTTTTTAGAAAAAAATATCAAATGGAACCAGGTCCACACTTTGAGCAATATAGTAGAGAAAAAACTGAAAGCGGAATGGAAAAAATAATTAAAGAATGGACGAGTTACGATTATAGTCAACTATCCAAAATAATAACTGATGAAGACATAAAAAATTTCGTTGAAGATATGAGCATCTACAGAGACGGTATCTCCGAATTTTCAGAATTAATCAAAGAAAATAATAAAATTGTATATACAGCAGTGATTTCAGGGGGATACCCTGATGTTGTTAAGGGTTTTGCAAAGGAAATGAATTGGGAAGTTTTTACACATCAATTAGAAAAGAACGGAGACGACGGATATGAGGTAGTAACTGCAATGCATGGTGCTACAAAACGAAAAATAATGGAAGCAGAACTAACCAAATTAAGTAATGAATATGGCGAGAAAGTAATAGGAATATATGTTGCTGACGAACCACTAAATGAAGATGGCACTCAAAAACTAAAGGGATATGAATTGTCAGACTATGGAAACGACATTATTAGGATTCATATGGGTGGAGAAGACAAAGATAATGGAGAAGCAACAGTTCATGATTTTTATGACGTAATAAACGAATTAGAAAAACTCGTTAGTGCATAAGTAGTTTAAAGAATTAAGTTTAGATTAAATTATGGGAAACGTCACGTATTCGGATTTTGCAAAACTTGACCTGCGAGTTGGGACAATTGAGAGTGTTGAAATAGTTGAAGGCGCAGATAAACTATACAAACTAAAAGTAAATATGGGTAAAGAAAATAGGACTCTAGTTGCTGGACTTCGCCCCCACTATGAACAAGCGGATTTACACGGTAAACAAATTGTAATAATTGCAAATCTTGAACCCCGTAGAATGAAAGGAATTGAGAGTAAGGGTATGCTTCTAGCCGCTCAAGACAATTCAGCTGTCGCGATTTTAAGACCAGAAAAACGCATGGAAAATGGGTCTAAAGTTTACTAAATTCCTTCAGGGAAAGTCATGGTTTGACTTCGTTTAGGGCCATATGAGACTAAAACAATAGGAATACCAATATAGTCTTGAATAAAATCAAGATAAGTTTTAGTTTTATCCCAATCAGACGAAATATCATCCCACCCACTAAAAGTTTTGTATTCTAAATTAAATCCATCTTCAAACTTACTTACAGAAGGGTATCCTTTAGTGTCGTCTCCCATATACTCACTTCCGTCATTAAATTTGTATTTAGTAGCCAAACTAACTTCATCAAGACCACTCAAAACATCGACTTTAGTTATTGCAACCCCAGATACATCATTTAGTTTAATCGCGTATTTTAGTTGTGGGAGATCTAACCAACCAACACGTCTAAGTCGTTTAGTTACAGTACCAAATTCTTTACCATCTTTTACTAGTTTTAATGCAGTCGTTTCATCAGACGGATCAAGAGTTAATAAATCAATAGCAGAAACTGTATCGGAGGTAAGGTCAGAATATTTATTAGATAAATGCAATTCAGTAGGTAAGATGCCACCACCAACTCTTGTAATATACGCTTTTGTCACACCAAATACTTGGTCAGAATCACTTTTGGTTAATCCTAAAGATGCGTATGCACTTGGAGCCGACATATCTGATGAAGTTACATATGGATAAGTTCCCCAATCAAGACTAAGCATAAGTCCTTGAGCGCCTTCAATTAGGATATTACCACCATTTTGAACCTTGTCTTTTAGAAAAGGTGAATCTTCAAAAGTATGAGGTCGCATCCACAAACCATAAGACTCTAAATATTGGCGTACTTTTGTAGTATTAAGTTCATACCCCCGCTCAAGCAACGTAGAGTTTAGTCGTTCAAGTTTGCTATTTAGATCATTTGACCAGATATCTTGAAGTCTAATCCCAGACCTATTGGCTTTGAGTTCATATGCTATCCCTATTCCGTTTTTAGTAGTTCCAATATGCGCGTTTTTTTCTGAATCCATTTGTTTGTAAATAGGTAACACAATATGGGCATTTTTACCAAAGGATATAGTTGCACTTTTGTCAAAGGGTTTTATTTCTTCATTAAGTTGTTCAAGGTCAAGAACCATACCAGAACCTAAAAATGCGTGTTTTCCCGACACAATCCCAGAGGGCAAAAGCCTTAGTTTATAGGTCTGATCTCCTACAACAACAGTATGACCCGCATTAGCACCCCCATTAAATCTTGCAACAACATCATAACGTTGATTTTTGGATAACCAGTCAATGAGTTTTCCCTTACCCTCATCACCCCACTGAAGACCAACCACAACATCCTTTCGACCTAGTTTTCTCGTATAGTGAGATTCTTTAGAAGTACTGTACACTAAACTCAATAAGTCTGGGTTTAAATTTCTATTGAGGAGTAACTATAGAAACATTTAATTCGTATATGACCTATAATAGATATGGCAAAAAATGGGTTTAGCTTCAATATGCCCGATGGTACTAACTTTGGTTATGCAAAAAACCTCAATGAATTTAAGAAGATGCTAAAAGTTGCACCAAGAACTTGTGTTGAATTTCATCACAAAAAAGGTGACTTTGCAAACTGGGTGAAGTATATGGGACATAGTGACAAAGCAAGAAAAATAAAGACAATTAAGTCAACGTCCAATTTAGTAACTTCAATTGATAAGGCATTATCAGCTACAAAGAAAAAAACAGTAAAATCCCGCAAGGTTAGAAAATCCCGTGCAACGGGAAAGAAAAAGAAGAAATGAACCCCGGTCGCGGGGTGAATCCTGTTTTACAAGATAAATGTGCTCACTTTCTGTAAGGAGCAACTTCATCAATAACATCTACTTGTGCAAGAAGCATTCTTCTGCAACAGTATCTATTAACTTTTAGGTCATCCATAACTTTTTTCAAATTGGCCCCTTTCTCTTTTTGAGTCTTAAACTCTTCATAAAAGGCCGCCACAGGAAATCCGCAACTAAAACACCTAATAGGTATGATCATAAGTTAAAGAATTTAGACAAGTTATAAACTTTCTGGTCGCCTAAGTCATTTTATGGGACTCCACATAATATCAAGCCCCGATTTTTCAGTTTTTGGAATTATATGAAAGTGTACGTGCATTACAGCTTGATGCGCAAGTTTTCCGTTGTTTTGTAAAATATTGTAGTTTTTGACACCTTCATTATAGAATTTTTTAGTCACAAATTCAAGTGCATCAGATACATATCCCCATAAATTTGAATCAATCTCATGAGCATTAACTACATGTTTTTTTGGAATGACTAGGGTGTGGCCATCACTTAATGGAGACACATCCAAAAATGCATATGCACCCTCATTCTCATAAATTTTTTTTGAAGGTATGTCTTTAGTAACTATTTTGCAGAATATACAATCCATGACAATACAAGACCTAATCGAGTTTTATCTTTTACTCTTTTGAGCACTTGCCCTAGGTTTACTTGCACCCGGCTTCCATGGCTCATTTTGTCTCATATCTGGAACTATTAAAGTTCGATCATATTCAATAAATGATTTCTTTAACTCTTCGCCACCAAATTCAGCTAAAGCTTTTGCAATAGCAGTTCTAATGGCATCAGCTTGTGAACTAACCCCACTTGACTTAACAACAACATTAATATCAACTTTTTTTGCAAAATCCTCAGCAATCACTAAAGGTTCTTTTATTTTACTAACTAAATATTTAGAACCCCATAAATCGAGTGGTTTTGAATTAACTCTAACTTTACCCGTTCCAGGCTTTAATACAGCCCTAGCTATTGCTACTTTTCGTTTTCCAACCGATTTAATTAATTTTGCGGGCACATTTTTCACCTTTTTAGAACTTTAAAAACATTTACACTTTAGGTCTCCAGCCTAAGAATTTCGAAATCTCAGTTAAACTTATGAAACTTGGAGCATTTCCAGATTCAAGTAAAGTCTTTGGAACTCTTGTGAGTTGCTTATCTTTAAACTCATCAGGAACACCTAAGTGCACAATAAGTCTTTTGTATGCAAGTTTACCCCTATCCCTTTTTCGAGGGAGCATACCTCTTACAGTTCTTTTTAATATCATATGTGGCTCCTTTGGGAAGAAAGGACCCGTATAACGATGTCCACGATCAAAATCCTCTTTGTAATGTGCTAATATTGATTTCTTGTTCCCAGTAACCACTGATTTTTCAGCATTTAACACTATAATATTTTCACCAAGTAGCAAATTCTTTGCTACGTGTGAGGCCAGTTTTCCTAAAATCGCACCATCTGCATCAATAAACATCATATCACCATCTTAATTTTTTTTGCTTGACTATTGTCTTTACGGGATTCTTCAATAGTTTTAATTGTTCCACCCGCAGCTTCAATCTTATCAGCGGCAGAACTAGAAAATGCATAAGCAGAGATTGTAACTTTTTTTGATAAATTTCCAACACCTAAAACTTTCCCAGGTACTAATAATTCAAAGTCGTCTCCTACAAATCTTTCGAGTTTACTAAGATTCACCGCAACCCTATTACTTCTAGGGGTCGAGAGTTTCTTAGCCACAGCTTCCCAAAACTTAACCTTACTTCTAGACAAATCTTTTAAAAGCGAGTTAATTCTCTCTTCAGTAAAGTTTCGTTTTTTGATTCTCTTTCTTAGCGCCACAAGCTATTGTGAATAAGCTATTTTTAAACCTTTGCGATTTCCACATATATAGGACTTATTTAACGCGTTCTAAGCGCCGTTTTTTGATGTTTGACGGATTAAATTTTAAGCTAATTTTTAGGCGTAGTCGATATAAAGGGGAGAAACTATAGTTATATGAATCAACTATTAAGTTGATACACACATATTCCCGTTTTACGGGAAATTCCGTAACCCGGAACTCCGCAGGAGAAGGTGGGAAACCCATCCCCACCGATCTCCATTTTTACCTCAATTCATAAAAACGCATTTTAATACCTAAAGGATATACTTTTATGGTATTATCAGGTAAAACTTTGAAGAATAGAATAGGAACAAGCATCAAAATTGATCCATTTAGAATTAAAAACCTTGGTGGCGTTAGCTATGATATAACACTCGCAGACGAATTTCTAAAATTAAAGGAAGAAGAAGTGTTAGTGATTGATCCTATGAAGCTTGATATTGTAGGGGAAAGAACTATGGCTCGCGACTTCATACTCCAACCCAATAGTTTTGTATTGGCTCGAAGCGATGAGTGGCTAGATTTATCTGCAAAGACTATGGGTATGGTTAGCGGTAAGAGTAGCCTTGCAAGATTGGGACTACAAGTTCATAGTGCAGCCATACTCCATCCTGGACACTCAGGATATATAGTTCTTGAAATAAAAAATAATAATAGTGTACCAGTTAGATTAATCAGAGGTATGAAGATTGCTCAATTAGTATTCTTTGAAACTAGTGATGAGGTAAAAAGTTACTCCACACTAAAAACTTCAAGTTTTAAGGTACAACGTGGAGTAAAACTACCAGATAAATTAGGATTTAGTGATTAGATGCTTTTGTGTTCATATTGTAATTATCGTGCAAGTCTACACGCGAGTCATTTTAATAAGTCATTTTGTAAGCCACATCTTGAAAAATATCTTTTAAGAAAACTAAGAAGAAACCTAAATCACTTCAAATTGATAAATCCAAATGACGAGTTAGAATTTGTTGATGATGGCTCACCAATTAGTACGGCGGAATTTTATTTATTAAAAAAGGCTACAAAGAAGTGGCCCATCGTTTTTAGGAAGAGCGCTAAAAAGAAAATAAGCTCAAGTACAGTAGAAGATGAAACCACCAAAATTATGGATGGTTTATTTAACAAAAAAGCAGTTACTTCAAGTTTTGTTGAAAAAAATACAATCAAACCTTTTCGGGATTTTGTATCAAAGGAACTTTTTACATTAGGTTATTTACTTGGAAACACTAAAGAATCTAAAAATTTTAATATTACCCCGACAGGTTTTGAGGAAGTTGGTTCAAAATTGAATCTATTACGGGCTTGGGACCAAATCCAGGAAGCTTTAGGGCACCAACATGATACTGTGAATAAAGTAAAAGAATAGATATTAGTGCAATTAGAAGAAAACCTGCCTTTAGATTGGGACTAGGTAATTTCTTTGAAAAATATAAAGCACCAAGTACCACAGCAATCAAAATGAATGATGGTAGATCTCCCGCTACATTCTCATACAGCAGAACAAAAAAGTCTTTTTTCATCTTCGGTGATTCTTCTTCAAATGAGAAAATACCATAGCTAACACCCCTCGAATCAATTATTGAAATTTTTTCAGCAGGTGCTTTTCCAATATAGTATTTTTCAATAACATTTGTCTCCCCAGGACCAACGAGATAAACATCACCAGACGTAAGAGTAATATTACCAGGTGCAGTCCCATTATTAGATGCCTTATACTTAACTAACACATATCCAGTCAATTTGCCACTTTCAGCTAGCCACTTAACCCCAACATCTCTTTCAATTGAAACTGAAGGTGAAATAAAAACAACCAATAAATTTTCCCTTAAACTTGTGTTTAACCAAGTAACTTGAGCAGTAATATCCATTGAACCTGTTTTTTCTGCTAGGCCCAAACTATAAACTTCACGTAAAGATTCTCCAGGATTAAGTGAAACTTTAGTAGTTTTAGTTTTATTACCATAATTGATTGCAATATCTGCACTCTCTACGGCCTTAGTTCCAGGGTTGTTTAGTGCAAGTGTGATTATAATTTCCTCATCTGGTAAAAGTGTAGTAGGTCCAAGAAGATCCATTAAAATTTTGGGTTTCCCAATAAAATATTGTTTGAAAAAATCAATGGTCTTGACACCACCATCATAATAGAGTCTAGGACTACTAAAAAGACCATATCCGACGCCCAAAGACGAAATATCATAGTCTATAGACACAGTACCTTGAATTTCTTGACCAAAATTGCAAACCAATTTTTTTTCAGTTTGCTCACAAGACGAAGGATAGTTAATTGCAATAAAATGTATTGGAATCTCATCTTCAATCTTTTCGATATAGACACCCTCACTAGCGGTAATATCAATTGATACACTCAAACTCTCATTAACATCAATTAATTCTGGACCACTCACAGTTTTAGTAAATGACAGAGCCCAAACTTGAGTTAGTAGTAAGAAAAGAATGAGTTTTTTCATAAGAGAAATTAGTTCTCATAGGATTTAAATGCTATGTTCCCGAAGCTTTATTTACTTACAAAAAACCTTAGTTCATGGTATTAGCTTATGTTATGGTCAGAGTTGACGCAGGAAAGGAAAGGGACGTTAAACAAATAGTAGAAAAAATGGATGAGGTAAAAGAATCACACATAATTTATGGTGAATGGGACATAATTACTAAGATTGATGTTGCAAACGTTGAGAAAATCACAGAATTTGTAGTTGAAAAACTAAGAAAGATTGAAGAGGTAAGATTAACTTCAACTATGATTGTTGCAAAGTGATAAAGTGATAAGTTACAAATTCCACCAAGCAAGAGAGATAGTTTTAGCCTTAGCCGACAAAGAACTTTTAGGAAAAAAGTTTAGTGAAGGTGAAAAAATTCTAACTGTAAATAATTTTTTTAGAGGGGAGATTGTAGAAGAAGAAGAAATTAAGGACTTGGTAAAAAAAGCCACAATAATTAATGCAGTAGGTGATAGGGTCACAAAGGCCATAATTGATGCAGGTTTAGCCAATAAATCCGCAATAAAGACAGTTGAAAATATTCCACATATACAGACCATAATTATGGACTAAAGCTTAGCAAAGTCAAGATCTTTTGGTGTATTAGTTAAAATATTAGCAACACCATCAAGCCAAATAACGTCTTCAATTCTAACGCCGGGATCTTCATAAATCCCAGGCTCAATCGTAAAAACCATAGTATTCATTAGATTATCCTTAAAATTTGGTGATTCGTGTGTATCTAGACCAACGCCATGACCTAGAGAATGTATTAATTTTCCAGTATACTCTTCTGCCTTTTTTGTGACAAAACTACCCCTAACTCCACCCTCAAGAGCTTCAATTGCTGCTAATTGACCATTTAAGGTCTTAGTATATACATCTTCAAACCTGCGGCTTCTGCCCAAAAGAAAGGTTCGAGTTATATCACTAGTGTACAATTTGTAAGTTGGACCAAAATCAATTACAATTGAGTCACCATCACGAACTACACGGTTAGTTGGCATCGCGTGTGGGATAGATGAATTAGGACCGCTTGCAACTATAGTATCAAATGAAAAACTCTCAGCACCATTTTTTAGTGCCAAGTATTCAAGTTCTGCCTTGATTTTTAATTCAGTTAATCCAGGTCTTAAAAAATCCCTTAATTGTTCCATTGATTTTGAAGCTATTTCACTTGCTTTTTTTAGTTTTTTTATTTCATCAAGAGTCTTAAAAGATCGCTTCTTTGATAATAACTTACTCACATCTTTAAAATCTTTAAATCCAATTTTCCTAAAACCATTTTGTATTGCAATTGACGCTTTTAAAAAATTAAGACCAACTTGTTTACTCCCTTTTAACTCACGTTTTAGAAAATCCCAAAGATCACCTTTTTTTTCAATAACCACAGTTTCAATATATTTTTTAGAGATATCAGCTTCAAGTGGACTGGCTAAAACTTTAGGACTATCGCCCCAAATTAAAACGCCATTGCATTTTTCCTCAATCCCAGAAAGATAGTAAAAGTTTTTGTCAGGAACACTCATATTGAAGATAATGGTCATAAATTGGCTTACAAGAGAAGTTAATAAAGGTAGAGCCGTCTTTTTTACGTGAAAGTCTGTAGAGTGTGCGGCAGGAAAAAAGACGCAAAGCGGTGGCTTATTCCAACCCCAAAAGAAGTAGCTCTAGCAGAACTTATGAGCAGGTTAGAACCTGTACACTGTGAAGATTGTCTAAGAAATCCCCTAGCACACTCAGCAGTATTACAAGTGAGGGGCATGGAAAAAGACGACCTTGAAAAAATTATTTTAGAGGAACTAGTTAAAACAGATAAAAAGGGTAGACGAGAAAAAGTAGTTCCAAAGGGACAAAATTATCAATTAAGCAGTAAATCCATGGCAAAACGTATTGGAAAAAAAATGAAGGATTTGGGAGCGAGAATAAAAGTAACAAGTAAATTAGTAACTTATGACACTCAAAGTGGTCGTCAAGTAACTAGACTTACAGTTAGGGCTGTTTTTGAATTCGCACCCGGAGACGTTGTTGAGTATAAAGATCAAGTTTATCTAGTTGAGAAAATTATGGGCGGTTTCATTTATACTAAAGTTGGTAAAAAATTCAGGAGTAAGGATGCCACTAAAATTGAAGTCGCGCGCCAAAAAGGCTTTTACATTTCACAAAATCCACCAATAGTCTTTATTGAAGAAACAGGGGAAAGTTTAGAAGTAAAGGAAAAAGGTAAAGGAAAGGTTGAGGTCATAAAATACAAAGACAAAATCTGGGTGAAATAGATGACAGTTTTAGGATTAATGGGCAAGCCAAATGTAGGAAAAAGTAGTTTTTTCAAAGCAGCCACACTAAAAGATGTTGAAGTTGCAAACTATCCATTTACAACAATTAAGCCCAATTTAGGTGTAGCTCACGTCAAGACTAAGTGTCCACACGAAAAGTGTAATCCCAAAAGAGGGGCCTGCATTAAGACTAATCGATTTGTTCCAGTTGAAATTTATGATGTTGCAGGTTTGGTTCCTGGGGCTCATTTAGGAAAAGGACTAGGTAATCAATTCTTAGATGATGTGAGAAGAAGTGAAGTTTTAATCATGGTAGTTGATGTCAGCGGAACCACTGATAAGGAAGGTAATGAAGGGCAAGGTAATGCAGTTGAAGACGTTAGGTTTGTATTAGAAGAATTTGATAGATGGCTTGCAAAAATCATTAAAAAACAAATTGGAAAATCCCGCCACGCGGGAAAAAGCGAAAAAATGGAAGAAAATTTGATGGATTTAGTGGGTTTAGGCATATCAGAACATCACATTAAAGACGTTTTAAGAGAAATCACCCCTAAAGACGATTGTTTTGATTTTGCAACTGCCCTTAGACAAAGAGCAAAAAAAGTCATAATTGCAGCTAATAAAGCCGATATTAGCACTAAGTGGTTAACAGAACTAGAAACACTAAATTACCCAGTATTTGCAACTTCAGCAGCATATGAATTAGCACTAAGACAAGCAAGTGAAGCGGGTTTTATTGAATATATTCCAGGTAATAAAAATTTTAAAATTATAAAAAAGCTAGATTCGAATCAAACATCCGCATTAAAGAGAATCCAAGAATTCATGGATAAATTTGAAGGCACAGGAATACAAAAAGTACTTGACACCTCAGTATTTGAATTAGCAAAGCTTGTAGCAGTGTATCCGGTGGAAGACGAGAATAAATTAACAGACACCAAAGGCAATATACTCCCCGACTGTTTTTTAATGAAAAAGGAAAGTACAGCTAAAGACTTAGCATATAAAATTCACACCACAATTGGAGACGGTTTTATTCGAGCAGTCGATGCTAAAACCAAGAGAGTTGTAGGTGCAGACTATGAACTAAAGCACCTTGATATCCTCAGGATTGTATCAAAAAAATAGACTAAAGTCGTGGTTTGCCCTTGCACCTAAACCCTTTAGGCGTAAAATGAGTTCGCACCCCTTGATTTTTCTTTAAGATCTCAGACATTGGAGGACACTTGGCCTTTTTTTCTTTACAAAGCATATGTAAATCAAAATATGGTTGAGGAAACTGCAGTTCATCCTTAATCAACAAGAGGTGTTTTTGACTAGACTTATGTCCAAATTCAAAGTCTTTTGAGACTTTAATCATCCCATCAACGGTTTTTTTGTCCCAAAGATTTCCCAGAAAAATGGGACCAACACCATTATGTTCACCTAATTCTTTTAGTAAAGCATCAACACGCCTTGCCCCACTTCTTACTTCAAAATAAAGCCGGTAATAATGCCTAAAACTGTGACTAAATACGGGGCGTGCTGCGATTTCTAGTTTTGCCGCTTCCCTAATTACAAAACCAGCAAGACCCCGAACTCCAATTTCAGGATAATTAGG
>JAAOXU010000034.1 GCA_018220935.1 Candidatus Altarchaeota archaeon
GTCTTTTTTCCTTCTATTAAGACCATTAATTTGAGATTTTATTGAGTCTAATCTATTTTGAGATGTCTGAATGCCTTTTAGTTCCCTTTGTTTTTCTTCGTCAACTTTAGTGATTTCCATTTTTATTCTCTCAAGTTGAGTTAAAACTTCAACTCGTTCTTTCATACCTCGTTTTTCGAGAATTGAACTCACGTCTCCCACTTCTTCAGTTTTTTTGTAGATTTGATCATTAAGTTCTTTAATTCTAAATTCCTTATTTTTTTTCTCAGTATCAAAAGTTTCTGACCTTTTGTTAAGATCATCAATCTCATGAAGTAATATTGAAAAATTAGCACTCTCTTCTAGACGTTTTAGTTCATTAAACTGACCTACCTTCTCTCTTTCTTTTTTTAATTGATTATAAATTCTGACTCGCTCACCATGAACTGCTTCAACTTTCTCAATTCTAACTTCAACCCCCTCTAAGTCCGTCATGGCTTTAGTCTTCTTTCTTTCATACAACTCAATTCCAGCTACAACTTCAATAAGTTCGCGACGTTGTTTGGCACTCATATTCACAAATCGAGTAATATCACCTTGGCGTACTATATTATGGCTATCTGGGAATATATGAAGTGCAGCTAAAGAATCGAGGGTTGCGAGTCTAGTTGACTTAGTCCCGTTTATTCTGTACACACTAGTCCCATCGTTTGAT
Source organism: Candidatus Altarchaeota archaeon (assembly GCA_018220935.1). Taxonomy (GTDB): domain Archaea; phylum SpSt-1190; class SpSt-1190; order SpSt-1190; family SpSt-1190; genus JAAOXX01. Next base: position 695 of record JAAOXU010000034.1, read on the forward strand.
AATTTTCGGTTAAGAATAATTTGTCCATTTTCTGCTAATTCATGATCAATTTTAATAACAAGCGAAATTTCTGCATCTGTTGACTTTTTTGTTTTACCAAAATGAAGTAAATTTTCTGCTGTTTTTGCACGAAGTGAAGAGAAACTCAAACTACCCATAACAAAACTCAAAGCATCTAAAACATTACTTTTACCACTTCCATTTGGTCCTACTATGGCAGTTATACCTGGAGAAAAAATAAGGGAAGTTTGTTTTGCAAACGACTTGAAACCGCGAGCAGTTAATTTTTCAAGTTTTGAGCCATTTGCCATATTCATCATTTGTCTCCGCTTTTACTTTAATTATTGCCGGAATCTTATACGGGTGAATTTTCTTTATCCGTACTTCAAGTTCTTTTGGTGTTAGTGTTTTAATCACCATAATTTCCTCTGCCTCTTTGACAAGTTTACCTTCCACCTTATAGATTGAAGTGCTTTCTAAAATATTAACACACTTACATGTGTCAAGCATTTGATTTGCAAGTTCTTCGCCCTTTCCTTTTGGGACTGGAACATAAAAGAGCCACATGTTAATACCTTACCTAAACCATAGTTATTTCTTATGGTTTATTTGAATGATTGAGCCTATTTTTTCCATAACTTTGCTCACAACTTCTTCTAACTCTTTTGTATTATCTTTTAGTTCGCCTTTGTAAGTTTCCCTTTTTGATTTTTCAAGAACTTCTGCATAAATTTTACCCTTATTTACAACTAAACTAATAGTTATTTTTGGGAATTTTAGTACGACTGAGTCTTCAGGGCTAATGTCCATTGATGCCGGTAAGAATACTATCTCATTCATAATTAATCCTTACTTGGGAATATTAATTCTTTTACCATTCCCTCTTCAATTATGAGTCTTCTAATGCCATATTGTGCGGTATTTGTTGTTGTGTTACAGAATTTTGTTATATGGTCTCTTGAACAATTAAGCAATTGAAGGTTTGATTCGTATATTGCTTGATCTGAGATTTCAAATATCTCCTTTATTGCTGAAATTTCCGAGATTTCCTCTTTTATGGTATTTGAGAAAAATAACATCAAAATTATGAGTATGTGAGGATAAAATAACATTTCAATTAATTGTCCTTTCATTTTACCATCTTGAATACGTAGTATATGTGAATGTGTCTGTCAGTGGATTGTAAGTTAAACCTTTAGTGTTTTTTGGGTTAAAGTCTCCGAAATTTTTGTACTCAAATGGTTCACCATATGCTTTCATATTGTTTACAATTGAAGTCATACCTCGTTCTATGATAGATTCATTAAATTCCTGTAATTTTTCATTTAATAGCTCGTTTTGATTTTTTGCAATTGTGTATAGGGGTGCAAATATAAAAACTAAAATTCCAACTACAACTAAAAATTCAAATGACTTCAAGTTTAACACCCTCCTCAAAGCTTTCAATATTTAATCTAACTTGATCTGTAAAGTTAAGATTCCCACAAATTGACTTTATTTTCAAATCAACCGTCTTTGATGGCGTTACTATGTTGGTTAGTTTACCGCATGAGATAGATACATATCTTCTTGGTGGTGGATTAATGTCTAGTCTAATAGTGGTGCCCTCTGGTCTTTTTGATATAAATTCAATCCAGTTTGACGTGCGTGTGAGAATTTTATTGTCAACTGCCTCATTTAGATTAGCTCTAGCTGACGCAAAAAGTGTGAAAACAACTGAAAGATATGCAGTGAGTAAAAGTAAAATTACCATAAATTCTAAGCTTAACTGTCCTTTCAATCAAGTCCCCTCAAGTTCTCAATCAAATCTTCAATTTCTTTGACGTGTGAGAGTACTAAAGGTATTCTTTCTCTTTTTGCTAGTTCCATTGCGAGTGGGTCTGGATCTTTGACTGGACCATGCAATACTACCATTGATGGTCGCAAACTAGTTAATTTTATGGCAAGCATTGGACTTCTGCCGTGTGTAACTCTAGTAAATATTAGGGCACGCTGAGTTGTAGTACCATAAATCATGGCAAGTTCAAGTGGACTAAGTTCCATTATGGCCTTAACACTATCAATTACAGTATAACCATAAACATTATTTTCGATATTTTTTTCACCGACTAAAAACTCACCTTCAACTGATTTAACTAAGTCTTTGATTTTTCTGGGTTCACTAAATTCTTTTATGGCTAGAATCGCTTCAAAAAATCTACTTCCTTCGAGGAGTTTAGTATATTCTTGAATAACTGTGCTGCCTTTATCCTCATCAATATCAATTAATGCCGCCACAATTTTTGACACTAATTTACTCCCTGGGGACTTTCTTCTACCCGACTCATAATCTGAGATAACCGATGAACTAATTTTTAGTTTTCGTGATAAATCTTTTTGTGAAGCGCCAAAAATCTCTCTCCACTTTCGAATAATTTTCCCTGGATTTTCTGACAGAACAATTTCGCCAGCCATCCTCATAGAGATTTTCTCCGCCTTCACATCGCTTTTTGTCGTAAGTCTTTAAATTTTTATCGTGTTTTTTTCTAAGAAAGTCTTTAATAAAGTCGTGGTATAGACTTTTGTGAGGGATGTATTTGCTAGTGATGTTATGTCTGCACCTTTGATTGCAGTTAATACTGATGCTAGTGTTTTTAATGTCTCAAAAATTATGGTATCAAAAAATATTGGTAGTGTGTTAGTATCTGATGGTGCGTCATATATTGGCATTATCACTAAAATGGATCTTGTAAAAGCTATTGCTAGTGGGAAAGATACTAAATCAATTTCGGCGGATTCAGTTATGAGTACACCCATTAGATCTGTTGATGTTTCAACACCTATAATGAAAGTTGCAAAATTAATGGCCTCATATGGTGTTAGGCGCATAATAGTCAAAGATAACCTTGGGATGGTTGGACTCGTGTCTGATAAAGATATAACTAAAATTGCACCTGAACTAATAGAACTAGTACAAGAAAATGCAAAAATGGGTGTGAAATAATGGGAAAACGATATTGGGCCTTTCGAGATATGACACTTGAACACGAAGGATATTACCCCCCAGACATGTATAAGGCACTTTGGAATTTTTTTTCAGATAAGGGATATGGAGTTCACGAGTGGAGGTATGCCCATGGGTGGTATGGTGATGGATCAACTCAAGCTGCTGTTGGAATTTGGGTTGGAACCAATGAAATTGAACCAAAATATACGATTTCGGCTATGGACATACACTGGAAACTTGTGTGGAGTATGGCACCAAAACCTGGAGATACGAGTGAGACACCTCAAATGGTACCAAAGGGTAGCTTTTCATTTTTTATGAATGGTGCAATTGTAGTTGATTATCTTAATAAGTGGGCTGGAAGCTCGTTACTTAGGCCTTTGTTTCCTATAAGAGATCTATACTTTTACAGACGAAGAAAAGATGTGTTACTTACTCGTGTAAGACAAGAAGCTGAAGGTATTTTCAAAGATATCCAAGAATATCTAAGTTTTCTTCCGACTATAAAATAGATTTCATAAATAAAAAAAGTAAAGTTCCACAAGAAATGAAGCATTAGCTACTAAACTCCTTTAAATTTCGTATGGAATCAAAAAGACGATTCTAAAGCCACTGTTTTACAAATAAACCGAAAATCGTAAAGTATTAAATATACTACGTCTTCTAACTCTAAGGTGAATTAGGGATGGAATTACCGTTAGCACCAATGAAAAGACTCGTTAAAGGGGCGGGCGCAGCAAGGGTCTCAGAAGACGCTGCAGATGCTCTTAGAGAAGTGTTAGAGGATTTCGCAAGCGAGGTAGCCTCAAAGGCTGTGCAATTAGCACGACACGCAGGGCGAAAGACTGTAACCAAGGATGACATCAAACTCGCATATCGAGGATGATAAACTGACACAACCCCGCATTTGCGGGGCTGTTTTTTGTTTTTTATTTTAAAGAAAATTCAAATTACACGGGGAAAAAGTATATCTATTCTGTAGTGCTAACCAAATTGTGGATGTGGCAATTTATGGGATGGGTCTCCCTTCTGCGTATCTGGCATCAAGACTTTCGGCTGAGGGTTTAGTTGTCGGTCTTTTTGGTAAAGTACCTGATATGGTAAGCGAACCAGTTAGTAGACAAACTATTGAAGACTTTTCACTTGACGATTTTACATTAAACAAACTTAATTTCATTGCAAATTTCAATAAGGATTTCGAACTGACTGAAAAAGTAGTTGATGGTCATATAGTCTCAACAAAAAAACTCTATTGGCATTATATCAACAAAGCCATGCAATATGGTTGTGAAATTCTTGAAGGTAGTGATTTTGATATTGAACGCAATTTAGTTTCTTGGCACGGGAAGGGTATGAAAATCGATCCTAAACTTTCAATTATTGAGGAAGCTGAAGGTAAACCTGTGAGTACTATCCTTGCGGGGAGAATTCCATTTAATGCAGATACTGTTGAGTTTTATGATGATCCTGATATGTGGGTAGTACCTACTGGAAACTTAGCTTTAATTGGTGGTAAAATGGATTTTTCTTGGCATAAGTTTGAGCGGATGAGTCTTCTAAAATCATATAGTCTTGCATACGTTCGACCTAGTGGTCATCTTGTTGATGAAGTCATTAGGGTTGGTAGGGCGGCAGGTCATACTTCTAAAGAGGGCTTTGTAATTGAATCTAGTTTACACAATGCAAGGCTATTAGTTGACACTTTAATTGCAAAAGACGATCTAAAAATTTATGATAAGGCAGCAAGAAAAACAAGCCCCATAACACTCTGGTTAAAAGCGTAATTTGTACCTAGGTGCAGTCTAACCACTAAAAACAAGGAAATATCAGTCTTGATAAGTTATATAAACCTAAAAGTGGTAACAGATACTATGGGAGAGAAACTAAATCAATACAAAGAAAATTTGAATCAATACAAAGATTCATTTAATTCAAAATTAAGTTCTTCAAAGGATTGGTTTACTTCTAAGACTAAACCCGTTACTGATAAATTAAGTCAATACAAAGATACTCTTAAAGGACACATCAATGGGGAAGTCATAAAAAAAGTTGGGGAACATCCAAGTTTTGTAGTTTCTGATAAAGAGGCTAAAAAAATGCTAGACAAATTATCACTAAAACCTGAACAATATTTTCCAATGGATAAAGACGTGATCACTAATTTAAGTGATACTCTACATGAGTATAGAGTTGGTGTTGATAATCTTAAGGAAAATATTCCCGGTATAGTTGACAACGTATATTCAAGTTTGAAGGACGTTCGAGATGACGTTGGTAAAAAAGTACTTGGTATTTTGGATGACAAAAATTATGGGTTTACTGGCGTTTCGAGCTTGTATGGGCTTGGCTCAGCAGAGCTTAAAGCTTAAAAATTGTCTAAATCACCTTCGACACAAATCATTAAATAAACACATTTGTTTTCTTCTTAATGGAGGCTTTCATACTCTTTGTAATACTAACGGTATCAACACTATACTATTTTAAGAAAAAAAAGTTTGAAGTTATATACACTTTATTTTTGTCTAGTATGGTTGCTGTAATTTTGAAGTATATGGTCTCAGATGGCTTAAATTTCACTCTTGCACCGCCTAGTATTTCTGTAATGGTGCTCTCAACACTTTCTGTTTTTAATGGCTTCTTTTGGATTTTTACACTAATCTACTTTATTTTAGGAATATCTAACCCACTTAATGCCGTATCTGGCCTCCTTTTAGGTTATGGCCTTGGTAAGTGGCATTCTATTAGAAAAAAGAAAATCTTACGTCAGACTGGTGAAGTGAAAAGAAAAGTATTTCATTCGGTTGTTGGAGTCTCAATGGCTATTCCACCTTTTTTCATAGACAAATACTTGGTTTTAGGTGCATATGGTTTTATGGCATTTTCACTTTTTATTGTTAGATACGTAAAAATCCCATTCATATCTGCATTTGTTAAGGAGACTCAAAGGGATACTGAATGGGCAGGCAGAGGTGCATTTTATTTTAGTCTTGGAACTTTACTTCCCGTTTATTTAGAGCAACCGTGGATAATTTTAGTTGTTGGAATTGGGGATGGACTCTCAACTCTTATTGGTAGATTTTTTGGTTATACTAAACTCTACAAACGAAAAAGTGTTGAAGGGACGCTTGCAGGTTTAATTGGGGCGTGGGCTGTAGTAAGACACTTCTATGAGCCTGTAGTATTTCCACTTTTATTATATGTAGTTGCAGAAGTATTTGCACCAATTGATGATAATCTCGCTATACCTTTAGCTCTTAGTATTTTATACTTAGTTTAACCAAACCATTCACCAAGGCCAGTTTGTCTACCTTTTTTTAGACCTTGTTTAAAGTGATCAACAGCTTTTAGTACTCTACTTTCAGAAAAATCATGTTCACCAACCATAAAATCAAGTAATTTTTCTGTATCTGGATTACCCCACTCTAATTTGTAATCATCTGTTGTTGGTGGATTTTCAAAAAAGTCAATAATTGTTTCTTTTTCTGGCCATTGAGGATCCCACTTAACTTTTTTTAGTGCGTCACACCCGTCTTTTCTTATCATATCAAGAGCAGTCTTTGGACCTACACCTTTGATCCCCCCTGGGTTAAAATCAGTTCCAATTAACATACTCATGCAAATTAGCTGCCTTTTGGTGATACCTAAATTTCCAACAACTTCATCTAATTTTATTAATTCTGGAACTACTTCAACATAAACATTTTTGTATGGGAGTTTTCGCCTCCCACTCATAGTCATATTTCTAATTAGTTTTGGCGCACCAAAAAGGAGTGCGTCATAATCTTGACTTGCTGCACCCCATACGTCTCCCTTTTTTGCCATATACGCAACTTGAGCTTCACCTTCACTTGGAGCCTGAACCCAAGGTACACCCATCAGAGTTAAGAGTTTTTTTGCATCTTTTATCATATAGTCCTCAAGTTTAGCTGTACGCGTCGAATATTTTCGTACACTTTCTGTATCTCCTGCAGCTCTGGCTTCTTTTAGTTTTTTCCCTGCGGCTTCTTTTGCCTCACGCCTTTTGTGTCTAATTAATTTAAAATCAGGTGCATCACCGTCAAAAACGTATACTGGTTTAACACCGTTCTCAGCAATTTTTGCTGTTCGGTACAACATGCCCGAAAGATGCGATGTTACTCGTCCTCTTGAATCCATTAATGGTGTACCATCTCTTTGACGAATTATGGTGATAAACTGATACAAGGTATTAAAGGCGTCAATTGCAATGCGGTTCCCACCTAACATGTCAAAATTAATTTTATGCCATTCGATGACTTCCTTTAACTGAACGCCCACAGACACATTACGCCAAGTAATTTATAAACGCATTTCCGAAACTTTTAATACCGCTGGTATTTTATTAATTTGTGAAAGACTTGAAAGCTTTTCCCACTATGCGGGATTTTGTAGCTAAATGGTATCGTCATATGGGTTTGAGTGTGGTTGTAGGCATCTATATCTTTTCATATCTGACTGCAAAAGATCCATTTTGGTCTGGTAAAGCTACATTTTTTGCGATGTTTGTTTTGTTGGGAATTGCTATCTTTGATATGGTGATAAAAAATGGCATGGAAAAATCTTAGGTTGTTTTCTCTAAACTCTAGACCAAAAGGTCCAGATTCAATTATGAAAGCACTGGACGAGTTTAGATTTAATGGGGAAGAAGGTATTATGAAATTTGAGACTGCAGAAGAATTTAATGAACTTCGGTTCGAATATACGTTTAAAGTACCTAAATTTATTAAGATTGCAAAGCTTGATGGGGGTGTTTTGTCTGAAGAGCGGTTACGTATGGAGACTTTTGCTTCAGTTGAAGTGCACATTAAATCAAGTGGTTTAATTGAAGCATATGGTCAACCTGCTTTAATTGAGCGTGCAGTGAATATACTTTCTGTATTAGGAGATATTGATCCTATTATTTTTGGTTCAGATGATTTTAGTAGGCTTATGAAAATGTCTGGTGATGTTAGAAAGGTTAGAATTTATGGAACTGATGATGATCATGTTGTTGAAGTGGCTTTATTTGGTGGTGGACTTTCAGCATCAAAAGAACTAACTAGATATCTGTCCAATGGAAAAATACGAGAAGTCAGCGGTAAACTAGAACTACCTAATGGAAACTATGGGTTTAGTCTAAATGAAAAAAGTATGCGATTCTTTGTAAAAGATCCAGAATTAGCTCAATCGGATATAGAATTTTTCATTGAATCTTTGCTTTCAGAGACTCTTTGAATCTTTTAACCTTGCGTCCAATTTTAAAAAATTCAACACCCTTTTTAGTATCAATCCAAGCAGCGTATCCATCTGCTAATGCGCCTGTGTTTATCACAGTGGTTTTACCTAGTTTTTCAACTCCTCGAGATTCGTGAATGTGTCCACAAATTAAAAAGTCTGGTTGATAGTCTTCTACTAAGTTTCTAACAAAAGGTGAACCAACATGGTGTCCTGTCCACAGTGTGTCTGCGTGTGTGTCAAAAGGTGGAACGTGAGTTATCAAAACTTTGGTTTTTTTTGCTTTTTTTAGAACTTTGTGAATGGGGTCATAATGAATGAAAACTTCACCATCATCATCAATCCACCGTGCACCTTCAAATCCAATAAAGGTAGCGTCATTAAATTCTTTAAATTTACCGTGCATATCAATTCCTAAGTCTTCCATAGTTTCCCTTACTTCCTTAGTGTCCTCATTTCCAGGAATCATGAAAACATAGTCTGAGACTGGATCTAGTGCTGTCTTAATTTTTGAAACTAAGCTTTCTGGACCAAAGGGTGTTAGGTCCCCTGCAACTATTACTGCATCAGGTCTCTCATCTAAGCTATTCACTAGTTTGTATAACTTTTCTAAATCCCCGTGAATGTCTGCCACTGCTAATATTTTCACAATAATTATGGGAAGTAAAGAGTTAAAAAGCTTAATGAGTGGAGTTCTATAGTGGATAAAGAGTTAATTGGGGTTGTTGGTTTGTTGGGGTTGGTTTTTGTATTTATTTTGCCTAGCTGGGTCGTTTTTGAGCCTGATTTGACTATTGATTCCGTATCAAAAACTGAAACATCCGTTAGTTTTTCTGCTACGTATTCAGCACCTGTAACTAAGTCTTGTTACTTGGTTGTTTATGGTCCATTTGCATATGACGGATTGGGTCATGAGGAGGGTAATAATATTTATGTATTAACCACTAATACAGGTACAATCTCAGATACGCTTACACTTCAAGGAGAACAAACTCTTAGTGATCTAAAAATAGACTTGTGGTGTGATAATGATAACTTAATTGAAGTAGAGGCCACAATATAAAACTTGAAATTATTATTGGAGTTCACATTTCACGAAAGTCTAAGTAAGGCCACAAGGCTTTTGGAATTTTAATACTCCCATCTTCTTGTTGATTATTTTCAACTACAGCAATAGTCGCCCGTGGAACCGCTAATGCTGTATTATTTAGTGTGTGTACTAACTGTGGTTTTTCACCACTCATCTTAAACTTAACATTTAGCCTTCTTGATTGCCAATCTGTACAATTACTACTACTTCCCATCTCTCTAAATTTGCCTTGTCCCGGGAGCCAAGCTTCTAAATCATATTTTCTTGAAGCAACATAGCCTATATCTCCTGTGCAAATGTCTACAATTCTGTATGGGATTAAAAGTTTTTGAAATATGTCTTCAATATTTTTTGTAATCGCTTCATGAATCTTTTTACTCTCATCTGGACGTGCGAACACAAATTGTTCAATTTTATTAAATTGATGAACCCTAAACATACCTTTAGTATCTCTCCCGTGACTTCCTGCTTCTTTCCTAAAACAAGGGCTTATTCCTGCATATTTTAGTGGTAATTCTGATAAATCTAGAATTTCATTCATGTGCATTGAACCTATGGGGTGTTCAGCAGTTGCAATCATGTATAAATCTTCATCAGCGATTTTGTAAATAACGTCTTCAAAGTCTGAAAAATGTGTTACTCCATTAATTGACTTTTGTCTTATCATAAAAGGAGGTGATACAATTTCAAAATCATCTTTTTTTAGTTGATCTAATGAAAACTTCAAAAGTGCCATTTCAAGTTCAACTAACTTTCCCTTTTGATAATAAAATCTAGCCCCACTTACTTTTGCAGCTCTTTCAATATCGAGATATTTTGGAATTAAAAGGTCTTGATGGTCCTTTGGTTTAAAACTAAATTCTTCAGTTTTAATCCCTTTCGGTACTTTGGCTTTAGGAGAAATTTTAGCAACACCCCAATATCTTATTGGAACATTTTCACTATCATCTTTTCCAGTTGGAACATCTTTTTGAAGGATGTTAGGTTGATTTACAAGGTGAAGATCAAGACTTGCTTTAAGCTTTGGAACGACTTCGTTTTCTAATTTATCCATTCTTACTTTTAGATCTTTAGCTTTATTCACTAAAGTTTTGTCTCCCCCGGAAATTTGTTTTGATAAGTCATTTCTTTCTTTTCGAAGTTTGTTTAATTCAAACTGGCTTTTTCTCCACTGCTCATCCAGTTTTTTTATTTTATCAACTACTAAAGTATCCATACCTCTTTTTTTTAGGTTGTCTATGACAACTTTTGGGGTTTCCCTAAATAACCTAATGTCTAACATTTTTATCCCTCACAGTACAAAATATTTTCTTACCTAAAACCCCGTCACACGGGGCAGTGTAGATTGGCGGAACGTCACAGTGGCTATATGGTCTGTTGCTATATAACTTTGACGTTTTAGGCTGCTGCTTTTTCTGTTGTTCCATTCTTAGTTAACTCTTCAATGGCTTCTTTATCTTCGCGTAACTTAATACGTTTTTCAATCATACCAATAAGCATATTTTCAATACCTTCTGGATTTTTATGACTTATTTTACCTAGTGCACCTGCAACTTCAGGTGCATATTTTAAGAACATGCTTCGTCTTTTCACTTTTAGTGCTTCCCTATGCATTCCAGAAATATATCGTTTTAGTGTTCGTCCTGCTTCCATAACGGCAAATCTAATTTCCTTTACGACATCATCATCATCAGCAACGGCTTGTTTACCTGCTGAGGTGTATGGAATATGTGGTGAAATTAAATTCACAAAAACGGTAAGTGGTGCATTTTCAAAATCACTTACATTGTAATTTTTCCAATTTACACTTCTAATAGCATTACTAATACCACAGGCGCCTGTATCAAAAAGGAGTGGAGACTTATTTGCAAATCTCATAATTTCCATCTTTCTCCCATCACTAGTTGGTCGTCCTGCACCGCCTCCATATGCGACTGAGACTTCAACCTGAAATGGAATACCTCCTCGATAAACACTTGGACGTCTTGTATTAGCTTTAATAAATTTAGCTTCAAGACGTTTGTTTAAACTTTTCTCAAGATGTTTTTCTTCAATAGGTGTCATACCTTCAGTTGAAGGTGAAAGAAGTTTCATATCTCTAAATGCACGGATTATTCTGTCTGCTTCAACGTGATTTATTTTACTAGGTTCTTTATCTTCAACTTTTGATATCTTCAATACTTCCTTAGATTTATTTGAACTAACTCTCGATAAGTCTGCTTGTAAAAATCCACTTAGTTTTTTTGCTCTACTTTTTCTTCCAAATGCCAAAAGATCGTCAGCTGATAACCCAAGTGGGTGTGGCTTCATCTCTTTTGGGAGTGGTGGTGAAATGTTGGAAGTTCTCTTCCATGAAATTCGTTTCTTTGATGGTTCGTAAAGTGTTATGGTTGCATGAGGATTTGCCATTGCAGTTCGTCTCAAATATTCATATGGACTTTGTTCACCGCGTCTGTAAAGTAGACCCTTAAACTCAGCAACAATCTTAGTACCTTGCCAATCTTTTGAATCAATTACACTCTCTTCAATTATTTTGGCTCTATTTCTTTCAACATCAACTCTCAAAAACACCACTGAAGCCTTTCCTTTTCCAGTTGAAGTTACAATTTTAGTGGGTTTTCCAGTAGTCATTTGACTGTATAGTACGGCGCCAACTGCTCCAATTCCTTGTTGACCACGAGACTGAACATATCTATGAAACTTAGTACCACTAAGCATACTACCAAATACTTTTGGAACGTATTCTAATGGAATACCAGGTCCATTATCTTCAATTGTGACCACAAAATGCCCGCCTGCATCCCCTACTTCATTTTCAAGTTTTTCTAATTGACGTTTTAATTTATCAACTTTAGCTTTACTTCCATTAGCTTCAGCGTCTTCGAGTCTCTCTTCTAATTTCTTTAATTTAATATTACCTTTACTTAGATTTTTAGTACCTAAATCCTTAATATGTATCTTAATTTCGGGTAAAATACCATATTCTTCACATGCATCTAGTGCATTAGTTACAAATTCGTGGATTATGGTCGTAAAACTCCTTATAGCTCCTGAATAACCTAGCATTTGAAGGTTTTTCCTAAAGAACTCTGCTACGCCAACTTCTCTGAATTTTCTGTTAAATTCTTCCCCTACATCCACTAAATGCAAGAAAATGAAGGTATTTAAAGGTTTTCCCGCGAAACGGAATTTTCCAATGTCGCCATGCGCATTTCAATATGTTTGTATACACTGGCGTGTGTGCCGCCCTGGATGAGTTTTTCGAGGCCTTCTTTTAGCGCTTGAAGTTGGAGTGGTTCACCAATACCAGCAACATCATCCTCAGTTATATGAATTTTTACACCCGTTAATTCTTGGAGTCTTATCTTAGTTTTACCTTTTTCTCCAATAATGCGTCCCATTAGTCTTTTTAGGTGTGCTGGTGGTACAGCATCTTCAATATCAAACCTCATAAATTGATTTTGTTCATCAAACAAAGTATAAACATCCTCAATTGGAAAACCAATACCAATTGCTTTAACGATGTCTTCAGCCCTCAAAACATTCAAACTGTCCCCTTTAATGGTTACTGAGCTATCAATAATTCGCATTTTTACGCTTAATTTTTTTTCAATATCCCTTTTGACTATACCTCTTTTACCAATTAGTCTCCCTATCCGATTTTCAGGTATAATAATGATTTGTTCCATTTTACTTCACGTCCTCTTTATCTTTTCCTAATATGTACTCTCTTATGTCTTTTTCTTTTACTGTTATGTATTTTGAAAAAAAGTCGCAAATATTCTTAATGTCTCTAAGCATGAACTCCCTTGCTTTTGGATGTCTTATATCTACTGCTTGACCTACATCAATTATTATGTGCTTATCATCTTTAATCAAAATATTATATTCACTAAGATCTGCGTGAACTAATTTTCCAATCTCATATAACTTTTTCACGTCTTCAATTATATTGTAAAATAACTCTTCAGGATTCTTTAATTCTACTTCCCTTAGTTGTGGTGAAGGAATTTTATCCCCAATAAAAGTCATTACTAAAGTGTTTCCTTTGAATGCATATGGTTTTGGAACACTTACTCCTGCAGCATAAAGTCGTTTTAGATTACTAAATTCTTTTCTAACCCACAAATTGACAATATTTCGTCTACTTTTTCCAACGTGCCAAAACCTTGGATCACCTTTAATGTATTTGTGAAGGGTCTCAAAACTAGAGGCATCAACTCGATAAACCTTTACTGCGAGTTTAGTGTCATTATACGCACTAAAAACCCGTGCTTCTTTGCCATCAGCAATAGGTCCACCAAATTCTCTAAAAATACCTTTGTTAAAAAGTGCATGAATATTAAATAGCGTTGGTTTGTCAAATACCTTGTCTAAAATTTTTCTATCCACAAAAATCAACTATTTGGAACTTAATAAGTCATTGTAGCTTTGACTTTGTTGTAAATTATCTACTTCAGTTTCAGGTTTACTGTAAATTATGCTCTCTAGTTCGTCTAACATTTTCTTACCACGATTATGAAGTTCTTCTTGATAAGGAGTTTGGTGATCGCTTTTGTCTTGTACATAATTATACAAATATTTTAATTTTTTAGCACCTGATTTTACTAGTTTTCCAAAGACTCCAAAAAGACCCCTAATACTATTAGGTTCTGGGGAAACTAAAGGGTCTATATTCCAAAATTCTGGACTAATTGCGTGAATTGTTATGGGGTTGTTTTCTCCAAATTGATATACACCTTTTTTTAGATCTGGTGTTACTGCTATGTTATATGTGTCTGTTTTTAGACCTCTACGATACGTGGCCTTGAAAATTTTGCCACCCACACCTTCTAGTATAAGGCGTGGCGCTTCTTGTAACTTTACTAAACCACCCCTTCTAAATTCACTATATGACGTCACAAAGATATTGCTACTTTTTAGTTTATAAATCTAGTTCTTTGATAATTTTTTCAGGGGAGAATTCCTCTAAATCTTGATATTTTTGACCTGTTCCCAAAAAATAAATGGGTTTTTCTGCAATAAAACTAATTGAAATTATTGCTCCGCCTCGCTCATCAACATCTGCTTTGCTAACAATAAAACCATCTGCTAAGTAATCAAAGGCAAGTGCTTGCTCAACTGCATCATTTCCCGTGGTTGCATCAACTACAAGAAGTGTCAAATCAGGATTGGCTACTTTTTTTATTTTTTCTAGTTCTTTCATTAACCCAGCGTCAACGTGAAGTCTACCTGAGGTATCAATTAATACAATATCTAATTTTTTGGCTTTAGCGTGACTTATGGCGTCATATGCAACAGCAGCTGGATCTGCCCCATATGGTTGTTTGATTAGTGGAATTTTTAATTTCTTACAGTGTTCACCCAATTGTTCAATTGCTGCTGCCCTAAATGTATCGCTCCCTGCAACGACTATTTTTTTCCGTTGTTTTTTTAGTAAATGTGCTACTTTTGCAAGATTGGTGGTTTTACCTACACCATTAATTCCAATAAATAAAATAACATACGGCTTAGTTTTTATTTCAAATTTTCCGGGAACAAGTAAGTCCAAAATGGATTGTCTTAAAGATTTTTTCTGATCATCACTTTCTTTAATATTATTAATTAGTTCATCAACAACGTCAAATGAAATACCGGCTTCAAGAAGAACTAATTCAAGTTCTTTAGCCCTATCTTTTTTTGGTAACTTTAAGACTTCCTTAATTTTTTTTTTCAAAAAACCAAACATTTTAACCTGACCTCATGGCCTGATTTAATTCACCTGTCAATTTTTCTGACTCCTTGCTAAGTAGATTTAAGTTTCCCATGATTGTGTCTTCTTGTTTTCTTAGTTCGTCCATTTGTTTTTCAACTATTGGCATTGCATCTCCTATTGGTTTTTCTATAAAGACCCCTGCACCAACGCTGACTATGACGTTTTTTACATCTTTAATCTTAGCTGGGATATATGATGATGCACCTAGTGGAACTAACATTTCATCTCCGTTTTTTGCCTCTTCAATGTTAGTTAATCCAACCTTTAAAATGCTCAATTCGTCACTTGCTCTTAAAATTTCGTTTAGATGCACTTGCATGGTTTGAATTTGTTGATTTAGATACTCTAATTGGATCATCTTGGTTTGTAGGTTTACTTCCATAGCGTTTCTTGTCTTTGGGCTTTTAAAAATTTGACCATTTAAAGCAATTCTAAAAAGTCGTACTTTTCTGCTTTCAACTTACCTTTAATGGCTGTTTTTACCATCTCAACTACTTCTGCGGGTGATTTGTGTGAAGTATCAATATCAAACACTTTATCATTCATATCGCGAGCCTCATCACTAATAATGTTTAATGCCTCAGCTTCAATATTTTCTTTCACCTTTTTTATGGGCCAATTTTTGTTCTTTAATCTTTGAGTTAATTCTTTTGGCTTACACCTTAGTACTACTACAAATTTTGAATCAAGAAAATGTGCGAGATGACCTTCAATAATACATTCTGCTGGTAGTTTGATTTCACTAACTGCTCTCTCAACGTCAACTACTAATGATTCACGCTCTGTGTCTTTTTCAATAACATATTCTCTTGATAGTAACTGATTCAAATCAATTACCGGTACTTCCAATTCTTCAGATAATTTTTTTGCAACTGTAGTTTTACCCGTTCCAGGAGTTCCAGTAAGAATTATCTTCACATTTTACTAAGTTATAGATACTTATTATTCTTTCGTACCATTTATGGCATGCAGTACCAAAAAGCATTATATAGCCTGTGATTAGGACAATTGTGGTAATGAAAAAGTGCGTTAAGTGTGATAGTTATGTAATGTCTGCTTGCAAATGTGGGGGCGATCTACGATCGGTTGAACCTCCAAAGTACTCACCACAGGATAAATATTGGAGACAAAGGCTAAAGGCCAAAGGTGTAAAATTATGATAATGTGGAAAGTTGAAGAAAGACCGCTTCTGTATAAACCCGTATTAATTGAGGGTTTACCCGGGGTAGGGAATGTGGGTAAGATGACTGTTGAGTATCTCATCCAAAAACTAAAAGCAAAAAAGTTTGCTGAGATATATAGTGATCACTTCCCATATCACGTATTCATTGATGAAAACAGTACCGTTAATTTACCAAGAAATGAATTTTATTATTATAAGGGTGGTAAGCATGATGTTGTATTTCTTACTGGGGATTTTCAGAGTATGACACCCCAAGGACATTATGAAATAATTGAAGCCGTACTTAATTTTTCAAAAGAGCTAGGAGTTAAAGAAATCATAACGGTGGGGGGATATGGCATTGAAGGCATACCTAAAAACCCACAAGTGCTCGGTGCCGTTACTCATGATAAAATTATTAAGCATTTCAAGGCACATGGTGTCACTTTTGAAGATGGGGAACGAGTTGGTATGATTGTTGGTGCTTCTGGTCTTTTATTGGGTTTGGGGAAATTGAAGGGCTTTGAAGGTATTTGTCTTATGGGTGAGACGTTTTCACGACCGATGTTTACAGACGCGCGAGCGTCAAAAGCAGTATTAGAAGTGATTTCTGATTATTTTGGCATAAAAATTGATATGGGTGATATGAATACCAAAGCCAAAGAACTAGATAAAGCTATTACCAAGGCTAAGGAGCTTGAAGACCAGATGGTTAAGCAGGCAACTAAGCCCGAACAAGATTTGAGTTACATTGGGTGATTAATTGGCAAGAGTTAAGAAAAATAATAAAAAAAGGGCAAAACAAAATCAAGGGGTAGTTCAACGAGTAAGAACCCCTAGAGAAAATGAGATGTATGCCATAATTGAACAAAGGTTAGGTTACAATAAGATGTATGTACGATGCCAGGACCATAAGGTTCGGATCGGCAGAGTGCCTGGTAAATACTCAAGAAGACTTTGGATACGTGAAGGTGATTTAGTAATAATTTCTATGTGGGAGATCGAACGTGACAAAAAATGTGATATTGTTTACAGATATACCGCAGCACAAAAGGAAGTTTTAATTGCTAAAACTGATTTGCCTGAGGACATGAGATGATAATTGCTGTGACTGGTGGTATTGCTGCTGGGGAAACTACTGTCTGTAAGCTTTTTGAAAAGAAAGGATTCACTTTTTTTTCTTTAAGTGACATAGTTCGAAAAGAGACTGCTCAGAGGGATCTTGAGCCCATACGAAATAATTTTTGTGATGTTGGACACGATTTAAGGAGACTTGAAGGTATGGATGCACTCGCAAGGCGTGCTTATTCAAATATGACTACTGGTGATTGGGTTGTTGATTCAATTTTGTCATATGAAGAGGGACAATACTTTAAATCGAAAGGAGCTTTGATAATTGGAGTTCTTGCACCAATAACCTTGCGTTATGAGCGTTCTAGAGACAAACTCGATGAAAATGTCACTTTTGAAAAATTCATTGAAAAAGATGAACAAGACCGATCAATAGGCGTTAATAAACTAATTGAGGAAGCTGATTTTGTAGTTAATAACGATGGTACTTTAGAAGAGCTTGAAAATATGATTGCTTTAATAATAAAAACTATTTCTTCCTCTCACGATCAAAAGTAAAGTTTTCAGTCTTACCAATTTGTGATTTTATTTTATCTACTATTTGTGATAGTTTCTTTTCAGCTTGTTTGTAGTCGTTATCCTTAACTGAAATACGATAATTTGGTGCCCCAAGGTACAGTACTTCTGCATCAATTCCTTTTAGTAACTCTTTGATTCTTTCAATCCCGTCACTAGCAGTGCTACTTAAATTTAGATTACCTTGAACTTCTACAACGGGTAATGCAATATTTTTATCTACAACTTCCCAAATTGCTTTATCCATTTTAGTGTCTTTAAAAAATTCTACACCTACTTTCTTTGACTCTTCAAATGCAAAGTAAATTTCACCATACTTAGTCTCATATGGTTGTAAGGCACTGTAAACTTCATCAGGTGTCTTCTTTGCCTTTTTCGCGATAATCTCAATAATATTCTCAATTCTCTTCTTTCGTTTTATTTGATCCCACTTTGCGCGCTTATCATAATCACTCACACGCCTAATACTCGCATGTACATATTCTGGATTTTTTACATCTAAAATTTTACAAACCACTTTTTGCTTATCTCTAAAATGAGTTTTGATATTTTTTACCCAACTCTTTGAGACTTCACTGATGTGAATTAATCCTTCAATATTCTCATACTCTTCAAGCTTGACAAAAACTGCATGTTGTTCAACTCTTACAACTATTGCAAGTACAATGTCCCCTTCTTCGGGACCTCCGTCTTTTAGTATTATCATCTTGATAAATACAAGAGAGGGGTTTTTAAGTTTGATTAAAAACGTTTATTCTAAAACGCCAATTATTTTAGCCTCAATCTTTACTTTTCCGCCAGTTGAATCTGCAATTTTCTTACCACATACAAGACAGTTTATTGTGGTTGCTGCCTTGTTAAAAACAGTTTGCTCATTCTTGCATCCTTCGCACTTGACTTTAATAAACTTAGATTTTGGGGTTGTTAGCATCATATCACCTCTTAAGCTCAAATTTCTTAACTCTGAATGTTCTGGTTTTAACGTGCATTTTTTTGCACTGGGGGCATTTTAGCCTCATGTCAACCTTCTTAGTTTGTTTTACTGGTGTGACCTTTGGTCTTGGAAAACCCCTATAACCACTAACTACTGACAGATATCGTCTCTGACCCCCACTTAGTGTTCCTCTTTCTCTCTTTTTCACTACGCTGAGTTTTTGAGTCGTGTGAACCCTACAATGAGGGCAAATTGTCCGAAGTTGAGCTGGGAACTTCATAAGTGATGAAGAATATGAGGGTTTTTAAGCCTTACCCCCTCATAGGAAGGCTTCCTTTTCTATTGAGTGACTTCATCTTCAATTAGCTTGGCCTTTCCTTTATCTACTAATAATTTTGCGTATTTTTCGGGTAATTCTACTTTTTCCCCTTCTGAATATGGTCCATAAAGGTTTAGATCTGTTCCCATGAATGCTTGAACGTCTTCAAGAACTTCTACTGTATATTTATCTGGTGTTTCTTGTTTTTTTGAAAGAGACATGTCTGTTATTTCCCCTGCTAGTGCTTTATCGAGTATATTTTCTCTAACATTTCGCATTACACCTGTCATCCTTGTGAAAAATTCTTTTTCTTCTGGGGTTAGGGGTCGAGTATCTGTTTTCTCGTCAGTCGCAACTTCAGACCAACTCATCAAAATTATTTTTCTTTCCCTTAATGCATAAAATTCAATTACTACGTTAGCCGCATTTCTCATCTCTCTTTCAAACTTGGCTAGTACTTTGTCTGTAAATCTACTTGAATTATTTCGAAGTTCTTGGTACTTTTCCATCTTAACTGAAAAATATTCAGCGACACTTTTCCAAAAATCAGGCGTAAGTGTCTGAATACTTGGATTTCCCCTTTCCTTTCTGTGGGCGTCGCGTAAGAGTTCGAAATTAAGCACATTAATTGGTACGTTCTTGCTTTAAAACTTTCAACACGTGTCCTTCACGTGGAATCCCCTTTCAGGGGAGAAGTCTTTTTTTTCACATCTTTTTTCTTCTTCTTTTCAGCTTCCTCTTTGTTATACCTTAAGAAGTCTTTATATCGTCTTAGACTGTAAACGACTGGATTTTTGGTTCTTTCACATTCGACACTGTATACACCCATATCTTTGTAAAATCCATCACGGTCATGGTTTGGTGGGAGAAGTTTGGTTTTTTGTCTTTTGTGCCACCTGATTTGACTCTTTAGATAATTTTCCCTGAGGGGTGGTTTATTTTTTTTATTCCACTCCAACACTAGTTTTTCAATTTCATCAAAATTCCATCCAAGATTGGAAAGATATGCACGTATAATAAAATCTCCCCTTTTTCTGCCGTCTGCTAAACCTTTTAGAATCTTTTTTATGCATGGGGAAAAAAATTCTTCTGGAACTTTTGTAGTTAGTTGGGAGTGTCTGTGTTCATAAACTGGTTTAATTTCCCTTCTTTTTACATAATCAACAGCAAGGTCAACAATATTCATTGCTTCACCTTTTTTGGCGTCTAGTACAAAAGGTTTAACTTTAACATTTTCCGGTTTGGCGTCATCTAAATTGAACCAAGGATCTTTAACTGGGATACTAACTAACCAACTTTTCTCATTTAATGAATAGGGTGCCCTCATTAAGTGGCGAGATGATATGGCAACACTATCAATATGAACGTCTCCCATCACATTTTTTGGGAGTTCATCTTTTAGATATCCTTCTAAGTATTTGCCCAATGCTCGTGGTATTTCCGGGAAACTTTCTGATAGTGAACTATCAAAGGCTTTCCAGGGTACAAAAATATGAAACCCACTCCTACCTGAAAACTTAGTAAAAACTGAAGTAACTCCGTGTGCTTTTAGTAATTCAATTAAGGCGTCAGCTGCTTGTCTTGATTTATCTAAATTTTCTGAATCAAGATCAATTAGAAAGTCCCAACCACTTCTTTTGTCAGTCTCAAGGGTTAGTGGATTATTCCAGAGTTCAACACTGGCATGAAAACTAACAATACCATTTTTAGCCATTCTTACGACATCTCCTGGATAAAATACGGTTGATGGTCTTTTGGAATATCCACCATTTGCGAATCTTCCAACAAGCTCTCTGTTTTGACCAAATTTAGCTAATTCAATTGCGACGTCTTCACGGGCATAATATGCTTTAACCCTTTCTAAATCCACACAACACATGTTTAGATTAAATTAAATACGTGTCCATTACTCTTATGTTATGCCAGATTGGAATGATTATAATGCGCTTGAGATTAGAGTAGGGACTATAATTCAAGCTGAAAATTTTGAGGGTACAAAAAAACCCGCATATAAACTCTTAATTGATCTTGGGGATTTTGGAAAAAAGAAATCAAGTGCTCAAATAACAGATCTTTACGAGATTGATGATTTAATTGGACGCCAAGTGATTTGTGTTGCTGGTTTTCCAAAAAAACAAATTAAAAACTTTATATCTGAAGTTCTTGTGACTGGATTTATTACTAAAAGTGGTGTAGTCTTAGTTGGACCAGATACAAAAGTTAAGAATGGATTAAGGCTTTTGTAGTGTCCCATAAAATTATATACCTACAAGACCAGAAGCACCATGGCTAAACCTAAAGTATCTTTGCCTGCAAGTTATGGTGGGCTGATGCGTTACGATGAGGCACTAGGTGACATAAAAATTCAACCAGGTCACGTGGTAGTTTTAGTTGCTGCAGTTTCAGTTATGTTAATCTTACTCAATATGTTAGGTTGATACACTTAATCCTTGGGATGTTTTTGGGGTCGTTGCCTGGTTTTCATTCAAACCTGGTCTTGTCGTTTTTTGATGATATTAGTTTATTTCAAGTGGTTTTGGGTTCTCTTTTCACCTCAATTATTCCAGCTTTACTAATGGTTCCAATTGGGGAGATGGCACCTGTTTTACTCTTGGGTCAAGAAGCTACTAAAAAGGGTAAAATGCAGATTGCAATTTCTGAGTTTTCCAGTGGGGCGTTTTTTGGCGGTATACTCTTCTTTTTACTCCTACCAATTTATTCCTTTTTTATCCAAATTAGTGACATTTTACTAAAGTTAACTCCTTATTTTCTAGTTTTTACGGTGGTTCTTACGCTTATGAAGTCCCTTAGTACAAAAAAAGCACTTTTTGTGTTTTTGGTTTCTGGGGTTTATGGCTATATTATTTTGAATTTTGGATTAGATAGTAATCTCGTACTTGGTGCACATTTCTCGTCAATGTTTGGTCTTGTTGGGTTATTTTTATCTGAAAAAATTCCAAAGCAAACTATACTAAAACCTAAAGTGAGTTTTGATTTTGTACCGTCCTTTGTTGGAACTATTGGGGGCCTCTTAATCTCTTTATTTCCCGCAATAACTCCGGCTCAAGTTTACGTAGTGCTTTTGTTGGTTTTTGGTGTGGGTGCTAGGGGACTTTATGCTGCCGGTGCTTTAACTATATCTTCATTTTTATTTTCATTTCAGTCGCTAGTGGTTTTTGGAAAAGGTCGGATGGCTAGTGTTGAAGTAATAAAGTATCTGCCATATGGCAACTTGGTTTTTTACTTGGTTTTTTCATATGTCTTTTTGATTTTTTTCTCACAAGCAATTACTAAATTAATTAATTACATTCCAAATTTACGAGAGGTTATGTTAGTTGGACTCTTACTTCTTTGTTATGTTGTTTATGGAAATGTTGGATTGATTGTAGTTTTTTCCTTCCTTTTGGGTTTTCTTCCCCTTCTTCTCGGTGTTGAACGTGTTCATTTAATGGGTTCTTTGTTACTCCCGACCATACTATACTACATTTTCTAGTTTCCGGTAAACGCTAAATACCAGCAACACACAAAGTTATTGTGGAGATTCAGTATTTAGGTCACTCATCTTTTAGGGTGGTAAATAAGGGAATTGAGATCTTAATTGATCCTTATTTTAGTAATGATAATAAAAGATTAAAGCCAACCGAGTTTGATTTTCGAAACTTAAAACCTAACTTTATTTTAATAACTCATGAGCATTTTGACCATTGTGATTCTGAAATTGTAGGAATTTTAGCAGATAAATTTAATTCAAAAGTTATAGGTCCACCCCCTGTTGAACGAAAGTTGGGACGAAAAATCATAAAAATGAGACCTGGAAACCATCTTGAATACGAGACCTTCAAAATTAGGGCTGTGCCTGCGTTTCATAAACAGTCTGAATTCCCTATAGGGTATTTACTGGATTTTGAAGGATTAAGACTCTATCATGCTGGAGATACCTATTATGATAAAGAATTAGAAAAAATCAATACGGATGTCGCCATTCTTCCTATCGGTGGACATTTTACTATGGACGGGGACGAAGCATTAAAGCTTGCTAAGGAAATGGGTCCACGAATAATAATTCCGATGCACTATAATACTTTTAATGAAATTCAAGCTGATCCGTTTGAATTAGCAAAACTAACTGAAAAAGTAGTGGTGTTAAAGGTCGGGGAAATATTGGAAGTTGAGTAATATGGGAGAAAAAAAAGGTAACTGGCACGATGTTGACAAAATATTTGCAGGAAAGGATAGAAATCTAACAGTTTTGAGTATTGCATTAGTGGCAGGTCTTTATGCCGCATTAACGGGGGATACAAAGCCCTTTGCGGTATTTGTCTTTACTATTGCTATTTTGTTTTTGTTTGATCTTGTAAACTACATTTTGGGAAAAATCAATAGTTAAACTAGCAGAAGTGTTAAAAGCGCAAATGAGAAGGCCGGTGTCATTGGAACACCAGTTTTAACTTTTACTAAACCCTTACCGTGTTTATTTGCCCATTTAGCTTCTTTTCTACCAATGGGCATACTTGATTTGAAAACTTTGTCTTTTATTTTTAAGTCTTCTAAAATCCAATCGTCTTCTTCTAAGTCTTTTACTTTCTTTTCAAAAACAAATAAGTTTTCAATATCGTGTCTGGTGTAAATTAGAAGTAGAAGCAAACTTATGCCAATTAAGGACATATTTGAGAGTGGATTTATTAAGAATAATCCAAGTGTTGCTAAAAAAAGAATGGTAAGTGCTTGGTGTTTGAGATAAATTTGGTGTTTTATGAAATAATAAAAATAATAAGCGATTCCTAAGATGCCGGCCCATATGGCTGAGAATAAGAAAAAATTAGGCCAAAAATTTGGGAATGCTGGACCCAAAGTTGCACTTGATACAGCTAAAAGCCACATATCGCCACTTGCCCAATGACGCATATAATACAAAAAACCACCGATGGCAAATGCAGTTAGTGTAAGTAGTATTGAATTTAAGAAAAATTGATAATTTGAATTCATAACACCATAAATTAACCATCCAATTAATCCGGTTGGTATGGCGTATTTGACTAACCTTTCAGGCAAATAAGTAGTCAAAAAATCAATCACGGATGAGTAAAAGACCACAAAGAATCCAAAGAAGACTAAAATTATTGGAATTACCATAAGCGTCGCTTGGCTTCAACAATATCGTCTTTTCGTATAGTTTTTCGTTTCTTCTCACTGGCGACAACTAAAGCCTCTTCAATCACAAGATATCCAATCTCTTCAGTAACTTCAGCCAATGCATCCGCAGCATCATTACCCACCCTATTTCCTGTTCCCTTCAATAATTTTTTGAATGGCGCAGTTGCAAATACTTCTGGCATATTTAACTAAAATATGGATTTATTTAAGGGATGTGTTTAATTCGTGCTTTAAAAGGTCAAATTCTTTTTTTGTATCTTCATACTGCGTTACTAGAGTTGGATTCGCGTTTACTCTACTATTCCCTTTAAACCAGCCATATGCCTTGCTAAATCCCCTATTTGTTTTAATGTATGAAATATATCTTGCTAGATCTTCTTCTTGTTTCATATAATCATCGTCAATTTCAACATCTTGACCAATAAATGCTGCAATTTTTCTTGGACTATTTACTTCTGCTAACGTTCCCATTTGGCCCACGACAAAAGGTGATAAGTACTCTGTTGGAATTATTGAACCAAAGGCGTATCCTTCTTTTGATATTCCATATTCTGGGAATGCAACTAAGTTAATTGAGGCATTGACAAATTCATTTAGCCTTTTACTGTGTTTATGTGCATCTCCTTCACTAATTTCCTGTTTTAATTTTTCAATATTTTCAAAGTCTAAAATTCCTGCTAGTTTATAGGTATGAACTGGCTTTACAATTTCTGCTAAGTCAAAAACCTGTTGGTCTACTTTTGCGTCTGGACCAAGAAATAGTACGACATCATTATCCTTAAAAAGTCGATTTTCTAGTAGGGTGTGATTTAATCTAGTTCCTAAATCTTTAGCATACCCGTGTTTTGAAATTTCAACCGTATCAAAATGTTTTGGAATTTGAGAAATTAAAGATTCCCCTGTGTGATCTTTATCTGTTGCAATCAAAACAACAACTTTATTGAATTTTCCGTCAGTTCTCATATATTTTGAAAGTGTGATCTTGTTTTCTACAGTCTCAACTCGTTCTAAGAAGCGTCTGTTATATGCTGGAATTTTACCCGTCATACTAAAACTTTAACTCCTTTCAGTTAAAAATTTTAAGGTAGGCGTTCATTTAATAAGTGGAAATAGAGCTAGATACCAGCAAATCAGCTGCAAAAAATGCCAGTTTACTCTTTTCTAAGGCTAAAAAACTCGATGAAAAGGTAAAGAAGGCACAAGAAGCCATAGCGGCTTTGGAGCAAAAAAGAGATAATCTCAAGGAAGTTAAGCTTGAAGTAACTGATGTTTTAAAAATAAAAAAGGAACGTGAGTGGTATGAAAAGTTCAGGTGGTTTTATTCTAGTACAGGCAAACTTATTTTGGGTGGTAGAGACGCTACAAGTAACGAAGTTCTATTAAAAAAATACACCGATGCAACGGAGTTGTGTTTTCACGCAGATATTAGTGGTGCACCTTTCTTTGTAATTAAAGGGGATGCAGATGAGGTATCCATAAAAGAGACAGCACAAGCTGCAGGGATATTTTCCAAAGCATGGGGTCGTGGTTTAGGTATTGTTTCAGTATATTATGCTCCTAGAACTCAGTTTACTAAACAAGCTCCAAGTGGTGAATATGTTGGGAAGGGTGCTTTTATGGTGTATGGAAAAAAATCATGGGAAAAAGTTGAATTAAAATCAGCAATTGGTGTAAAAGATGGGAGAGTTGCTGGCGGTCCACTTTCGGCCATAAAAACGTGGGCGACTAAACTCTTAGTAATTGAACCGGGGGATAAAAAACCTGGAGAAATTGTAAAACGAAGTTCAAAAATTTTAGGTGTTCATACTGATGAAATTCAAAGGGCTATCCCGGCAGGAAAAAGTAAATTTGTAGGAAAAATAGAAAACACCCCGTAAGACGGGGTAAAATTTAGACTTAGAATCTTCGTCTGCTGTCTTCAACAAACTTATCAGAAACGTTATTCTCTGCGTTGACTTCAAATTCGCCTTCACTAGGTTCAATGGTACCATACCTTCCGGTATTTAGTCTCATTGAGTTTCTAAAAGTGCTAACGTAAGCATTTTTTACTTCATAGATTCCGCCAACTTCCATTTTGTCGATGGCCTCATCCCACAAAGATAGAATGATAGTTCCTGTCTCGTCTCCAACGATGAATTCGCCGACTCTGTGCATTTGACCTGTCGCCTTCACAGTGACCTCTCTTTCATCTTTTTTTTCCACTACTTTTACCTTCAATTCAACACCGCGTACTCCGGGTGCTAGTTCTGCAATTGCCATTTTTTCACCTATTTACTATTTCCTCAGACTCTTGAAGCATTAAAAAACTAACTAAAAGGGTGCCACAATATATTTATTCGATTAAACTAGTGTGTTAGATGTTCCTTTCGGGAGAAAAAATAGCAAGTTTTATGGACGGAGTAAAAGACGTACAAATCCAGTCTGCAGGGGTTGATTTGACGGTTAAAACTATATATGAATTTGATACACCTGGTGAACTTGATTTTTCAAATGAAAGTCGTAACATACCAAAGGGAAACAAACTTGATTTTGAAGAAAAAATTCATTTAACCTCGGGGAGTTATCGAGTAGTTTATGGTGAATCAATTAAAATGCCAGAAAACGCTATTGGGCTGGTATTACCCCGATCAAGTTTAATGAGGATGGGTGCAACTCTAATTAGTGCTTTGTGGGACCCTGGGTATCATGGTAGAGGTCAAGGTCTTTTGGTTGTTACTAATCCACATGGAATTATTTTACACAAAAATGCAAGGATTGGTCAAATTACTTTGATTAAGGGAGTTAGAACGGGAAAATATGAAGGAACTTATCAAAAAGAGAACCTTTAACCCTCAAGTTTTTATATCCCTGAACGCTTTGCTAATATGGAAAGAACCTTTATTATGATTAAGCCCGATGCCGTTATGCGGGGACTTATTGGAAAAATTATTGGAAAATTTGAAGCCGTGGGTTTAAAACTTGTGGGACTAAAAATGACACAAGCTGATGAAGCTAAAGTGACTGGATTTTATCCAAGTGATGATGGGTGGCTTAAAACTGTTGGTGACAAATCCAAAAAGGGTTATGAAAAATTAGGTATTGATATTAAAGCAGAAATGGGAACTGATGATCCAATTGAGATTGGTAAAACCGTTAAGAATTGGTTAATTAAATATATCTCAAAAGGTCCTTCAGTTGCTCTTGTTTTTGAAGGTAACCGTGCTGCTGAAATGGGTAGACAAATAGTTGGTTTTACTGAACCATTTTCAGCACTCCCTGGAACTATTAGGGGTGATTTAGCTGTTGATAGTTTTGAACTAGCAAATCGTGATTTTAGAAGTCTCTTTAATGTGATTCATGCCAGTGGAAATGCTGACGAAGCTAAAGGTGAGATCAAATATTGGTTTAGTGATAATGAATTATTTAATTACAAAACAGGAACTGAGATGGTTTTGGATTTCATAAAGAAGTCCTAAGCTTTTTTAATTCCCACTTAAAGTTAGTTTGTGGGAATAACTAATGTCTTGTATCCGTTTGTTACACTCATTTCATTATTTTTTGTTTTTTACCATGTTGCTCCAAATTTAAGTTTCAAAAAGAAAGATACAAAACACATCTTAATCATTTTGGTGGTGGTTTTACTTCTTCACTTAATTAGAACTCCTGAACATATCGTATTTGGTGAATTTGTCTTTATGGATGGTGCTAAAACCCTCTCAGATAACTTCTATTATGAGTTTTCTCGCCCCCCTGGGCCTGCTTTTCTTTATGTACCTTTAGTCTCTATTGGCGTTAGTGCTTTTTTTGCTGCTAATCTGATAACCTTTTTGATGCATAGCTTTGTACCCATTATAATTTATTTTAGTGTTTTTGAGTTAACCAAAAAACGTTCAAGTTTTTTCCCCCTTATTTTTGCAACCCTTATACCTTGGGTTAGAGTCCAAAACACTAGTATTTCTGAAATTTCTGCGGTGTTTTTTATATCACTTGCAATTTATTTTTTAATTTTGTATTTGAAGAAGGGTTTAATTTGGCCTTTAGTAACTAGTCTATCATACTATATTCACACAAGACCTGAAAGTTTTATTATTGCTATACCTTTAGTATTTTTCTTATCAAAAGACTTCAAAAAATATAAAGTACCAATACTTTTTTTACTCTTTAATTTTCTATTTGCAGCCACACATATGCTCACAAATTCAACTCACGTAAAAACATGGGAACTTGATATCGAAAAAAGAATGTCTTTACTAAAAGAAAAGTCATTAAACAATCTACTTTTTTTTATGACTCCTTATTTTTTTAATCCTTTAATATTTTTAGTTTCACTATTTTCAATTTGGAAATTTAGACAAAATAAATTTATTTACTTAACTGGATTATTATTTCTTCTCTCCTTTTTAATTTTAAGTTCCTTTGATTTTTCTTACTTTATGACAACTCAACATTCAATTAGATATTCACTCATACCTACGTTTTTACTTTTCTCAACACTCTACCCTTTTGCAAAATCTAAAAAACTAAGTGTATTATTGCTTTTATTTTCTTTAGGCACTTTGGTTATTTCTCCTGTTTTAACTTCATGTACTGGTGACTGTCAAATTATTTTTGGGGTAAATGAATTTATTGATAATCAAAAACCAGAAGTAGTAGTATTCTCACCAATAAATTTTATCAAAATTACACAGCCCAAACTTATCTCTTTTGGGGTTAGTGACACTCTACCAACTGGAAATGGCACATTAATACGACATACTAAAGAGTCACTAAGCCCTCTTGATAATTTAGTATACAAAAATTGTAAAATCAACAGATTAAAAACAGATGAATTTTTTAATATAAGTAATTTTACTTGTGTATAATTTCTGTTGGTATTTTTGGTAAGTCTGAAAAATCAGTGTGAAAATTATATGCGCCTGCATTAAGAAAAGTAATTTTGTCTCCAACTTTTTTTTCTTTATCAAAAAATACTTTATATCTGAAGATATCTAGTGAATCTGGACTTCTTCCTTTAATCAAATATCTATGTCCACTTTGTTTTTCACCTTGAACTTTAAGTCGTATATGATACAAATATGTATCCATTGCAGCATTGTAGATAGAAGCATCAACTACTAAATTTTTATCATAAATATTAAGAATTGAGGTTTCAAGTTTTACTGCCGGTGCACAAATATAGCGTCCAGGTTCAAGTATGAGTTTCATATTTTTTTCTTTTAAGTGATTTTTGAGATTCTCAATATTTTTGAGTATGGGTGAAATTAAGGGTTTTGAATTATGATAAGTTGAAGGGAGCCCCCCACCAATATTTACTGATGTGATTTGTCCTTCTAAACTGCTTATGATTGGAGATATATCATCAACAAGTGACCATTCACCTATATTTTGAGTTTTTCTGTGAAAATGGATTCCAACATCCATTGATAAGTTTTTTATTAATTCACTTGCACGATTCCAATTAATTCCATACACAAAGTATTTTCCAGTATAAATTGTATGCTCCTTAAATTTGAGTCTTAAAAATAATTGAGTATCATCTGTTACTTTTAGTAATTTATTTAGATCAACTTCATTATCAACAATAAAACCTTTGACTCCTTTATCTACTAGATTTTTTATCTCTTGAATGCTTTCACCTTGAAGCAGCATAACTGCGCGTTTTAAGTCGTTTAAATGGGTTAAATTACCTATTCCTGTTGATGTAAAAATTGCATTTGTATGTTTTTCTAAGATTTTCCCAACCTCTGGATTAGTTTTAATATTGTACCATATTTCCCCTAAATGAGTTAGTGAATTATATTGTTTGATTGCAATATCTTTATCTAATAAAAATTTTGCCATCTAAATTACACCCTCTTTTTTTAGTCTGTCTAAAACACTAAAACTTGCAAGTGGAAAATTAATTGAAACATCACCTAATACTGTAACTGAGTCTGAATCGTCTTTTATTTTACCCCAACTTTTTGCTTCATTAGTTGATGCACCACTTAAGCTTCCACCCCATCCACTCGAAGTTGTCATATAAATAGCGTAATCAGCCCCACCATTAATCATAGTAGTAAGTAACCCAAAATGTTTGGATACACCACCACCAAGGGCAATAAAACCTTTAGTGTCATCAGGACTCATGACAAACATGAGCTTTTTAAAATCATCAATTACATCAAGATGAATTTTCGGATTCTTATCTTTTGCTAAATAAAGGTGAAAACCTATTGAACCATCAGTTATAGCAGGACAAAATACGGGGATATTTTTTTTATTAGCTTGATATAATATTGAATTCTCGTCACTTAAGTTACCTCCAACTTCATACAAAAATTCACTAACACTCATGCTTTCTTTTTTACTAAAAATATTTTCAGTTAAATCTTTCATTACACCTTCAAATCTACCATAGCTATCATTAGTTATTGCGATATTTCCAATTCGGTTATGTCCTTTCTCATGAAGTTCAATATCATCAGCTCTAAAACGCGTGAGTGGAAATTTTTCCCCTTTAGCTTTCATTATGTCTTCTTCAATTGAACCTGCCGTAGTAACTACTGCATCAACTAAGTCCAAACTAATGAGTTGGGCAAAAAGACTTCGTAGTCCTGCCGTTACCATGTTTGATGTAAAACTCAAAATTACTTTGGCCTTTTGACTCCAAATTTTGTATAAGACTGATGAGGCTTTATTTAGTTCAGTACTTTGAAAGCCATTAGCCTTAAACTGAGCTACAAGCTCACTAACACTAGAATCGGGTTTCCACTTGACTTCAGAGACAAATTCCATAGATTTTGTTAAAAAATGAAGTTAAAAAGGTCACTTTTTCTGCTTTTTTTCGCTTCCCCTCTTATGAGGACTAGTGACCCACTTCTTTTTCCTATAATCTCTTCCCATTAGAAGACTTTTCTCACACTTACTAGAGCAAAAATGATACACATCACCATTCTTCTTGACATATGTAATATTGCCAATTTCTGGTAACTCTTTTTTACAAAATGTACACTTCATCTTCTTGCCTCCA
>JAAOXU010000035.1 GCA_018220935.1 Candidatus Altarchaeota archaeon
AAATAATAGCTATGCGAAGTTTTTTTTGCTCCCATTTGTCTTCAAGACCCTCCTTATCACAAGACGAGCATCCAACTACATTGAGTTTGGTGGTCACTTATTTTTCCCCCAAATCCAGGCATAGTATGCCAATAACCCCGAAGTCGTTGCAGAAACTACTGCCTGTATGAAATTTAACGTTTTAGTAAATGTAAAACCAAACACTACTAAGGTCATTCCACTTGACCACAAGTATGCGTGTGCTATAGCTTCCCAAGCGGCTACGCCCGAGAGAAATTTTGCTATTTCCTTGTAATTTATTTTTTGTTTAATTTTCATTTATTTCACCTTTTTATTCTATTGCGTGTTTTACACTCATATCAATTAAATTTGTAATGTGTTTATCTGCAAGAGTATAATAGACTAACTTTCCTTCTTTTCTGAACTTGACCCATTTTAGGTCTCTTAATATTCTTAATTGGTGTGATATTGCAGAGGGTGTTGCACTTAAGATTTCAGCTATATCACAAACACATAGTTCACGGTTAGATACTGCAAACAGTATTTTCACACGCGTTGGTTCTCCTAAAACCTTAAAACGTTTTGAAAGTTTTAAGACAACCTCATCACGTGGTAAATTTAATTTAGCTTCTTGAATAGCCTTACTATGGGTTGTTTCAACTTCACATATGTCTTGTTCTAACATGTGAACAACTGTTCATATAATCATATATATTGATTTCGGAAAGTTATCCAAAACTCCCAGTGTTAATCTTAATTGTGTTTTTTTGTAGGGATAGAAAAGTCTACATCCAGCTTAGTCACTTTTTCAAGCTGGGGAGAACCTACAAGGGATGATAATCTGAAGGACTACGCCACCATAATTATATCCAACGTTTGGATTTAATTTTCTAAGCCCCAACTGGGATTTGAACCCAAGACCTCTACCTTACCAAGGTAGCGCTCTAACCAGGCTGAGCTATTGGGGCAGAGCCTTCTTAATGCTCTTTCGCGACTTATTAAAAAGCTTTTAGTAACGCCCCACTTGTATGGTTGGTGTTACTTTTTCTTTGATTCCATAGCTTCCCGTTCTCTCAAATTCAAGACCTATTGAATTATTTTCAATTTCTGATTTTAACACTTCAAATTTATGATAAACTTGCACGTCCCCGTCCGTTAGTTCTTTTCGATATCTAAACAACGCTTCAATGAAGTTGGTAATATCTTCAGAACTTTGTGGGTTATCTAAATTAGTTAGCGCACCATCAATTTGGTAGCGTCTAAATTTAGGATACCTCCAAGGTGCATCTCTTTTTTTATCATATTTTTGAGTTATGTCCCAAAAGTCAAGTATAACCTCGTGCATTTTGGGACTTTTATGTTCCCCATTCATTACCCGCGTAACAGATGAAAACGGCCCATCACTCATGGTGATAATTTCGATGCCTTGTTCTCTCGCATAAATTGCAAGCATTGAAGTTTCAATACCCTCAATATATTCATCGGTGGTTTCAACAACTAAATCACCGCGTCCATTTTTTAAATTGTCCTTAATTTTTCCTACAGAAGTTTGTATATATTTTTCATTGTAGCTTTTCAAAGAGGCCCAACCTAACTTATCATTAATTTGTATTTATGGTTTCTCCAAAATTGCACTGACTGTCCCTTCTACATTTTTCCAATCAACTTCTGTTAGCGAACCTACAGGTCCAGATAAAAACATGGCCTCACTCATGATGCCTTGAAATTCGGTGGGGGGTAAAATACAAAAGGGTAGTTTATCACCTTTTTTTATTTTCAAATTGGTAATTACAGTAAGTTCCCCTAATTTTGAACTAATTTTACAAACACTTAACCCGTGTTCAAGTTTTCGTAAGCTCAAGACTTCTCCGAGTCCACAATCTAAACCCAGTAAGATAGAATTTGTACCATCTCGCATCAATCGTTTTGGGAGGTTTTTTAGAATGTCAACACACCATTTAACCGAGAGTTTTTCCTTTTCGTCGTGTTTAAAATTATAATTTAAATCAGCAAACTTTTTTGATTCGGTTCTTAAGTAATTCACGTCTTCAATCCATTTTAGGGACATTAGAACCTGTCTTAAGGGACTTAAATTGGTTCTTAGTCGGTTTGATTTTTCTAGTGCTTCAAGTTTACTGAAAGCCACTAAAGCAACTTTAATTCTTGGATCCATTAGTTCACCTTATCAAAAATGTAGTTAAACCATTTTGAAAATAATTCTGCAGTATCTTTTATCCCACTTTTAGTAAAATTATGATACTCATTCGGTAAAATAATAAGAGATACATTGGGTCGGGCATCTGCTAGAATTTTTGAATCTGAAATTGGAATTGTCTTATCATTAGTTCCGTGTAAGATTAAAATAGGAGTTTCTAGCGTTCTGACTATGTCTTCTATTC
The DNA here is from genome assembly GCA_018220935.1 of Candidatus Altarchaeota archaeon. Taxonomy (GTDB): domain Archaea; phylum SpSt-1190; class SpSt-1190; order SpSt-1190; family SpSt-1190; genus JAAOXX01. The sequence continues at coordinate 2,400 of JAAOXU010000035.1, forward strand.
TTATTTTTTTTGACTCTTCAACAAAGGCTTTTCCGACCTTACCAAGCTTACCATTACCCCTTGTGTATTCAAAATTATTGCCTAAATCTTTCATTTCAGTATTAAATTTATCAACAAAAACTCGTGAGTTTAGTACCGGACCAGTCAGACCAAGCGCATCAATTTTTGTTTTACTAGCGGCAATAATTGATATTTCCCCACCGAGACTGTGGCCAATTAAACCAATTTTTTTCACGCCTTCTTTTTGTAGAAACTTAATTGCTGCTAGTGTGTCTTCAACTTCAGAACTAACAGTCATATCAAAAAAGTCTCCCTCACTATCCCCACTACCCCTACAATCAATTCTCAAAACTGAGAGATTTGAAGCTGTTATGGCTTTTGCGAGAGTCTTAAATCGCCCCCCTTCACTGCGGTTACCCCTAAAACCATGAATCATTAGAATTGCATTTTCCCCTTGTTTTTCATAGTCTCCCACGATGGTTTGATCTTTGACCTTTAATTTCACTAAAACCATTAACTAAGTTAGTCTCATCGCGTTATATACTTTTGATCAAAGTCTTTTGAGTCTAATAATGCTTTATTATGGTCTAGAAACTAAAGTTTTGTGATAGCTTTAATCGGTGGTCCAAGTGGTTCGGGGAAGACTACAATTTCTCAAAAGCTTTCAGAAAAATTAAAGGAAGTGGGATATTCAGTTTTAGTTATTGAGATGGATAGGTTTTACAAGGATTTTGAGGCTGCAAGAAAGCTTACGGGAGCTGAAGAAGGATATCCTAATTGGGATGATCCCGTTACAATGGACTGGAATTATTTTAATGAATTTTTAGAAAAATTATATACCGACGGCAGTGCTTCCCTACCGATTTATAACAAAAATCCAGGTGAAAGGATTGGACACGAAGTCGTTGAGCGCGGGGACTATGTAATTATTGAAGGTCTTTGGCCACTCAGTGATGAGGTTGAGTTTAAGAACGCAAAAAAATACTATGTTGCTGTTGATGGTAAATTGGAAGCAGAAGAAAGGTACGAACGAAGACTTGCTCGCGATCTAAAGCTTGGAAGGACAGAAAAAAACATACGGGCTTGGTGGGATAAATACACTAGACCGATGGAAGAAAAATACGTTTTTCCCACTAGTAAAAACGCTGACATAGTCGTTGAGAATGGTTCAATTGAAAATCTTGAAACATCGGTAAACACAATTTACAACGATATAACTGCCTAATTTTTTAATGCGGGGAGAGAGATTCGAACTCTCGTACCTACTTAGGACGGGATCTTAAGTCCCGCGCATTTGACCAGACTCTGCCATCCCCGCAACCTGCAGGTTGCCCGCAAGCAATACATCTGTGGGGTTGTTGGTTTTTAGTTGTTTCGATACTTTAGTCAGTAAATAAGGGAAAATATCAATAAAATAATTGAAATAATAAATGCTAAAACCATGAAAATTTTGTTTTCTTTTAATCGGGTTTTTTTACTCTTTTTTTTGTTTATGAATTGATATTTTATTCCTAATTTATTTGTAATTGATTCAGACAACCAGACTTGAAACTTCAAAACCTTTTTCGGGTACAAGTACGTAATCATTGCTGCTGTAAAAAAAATAATTGAACGAATTAGGTTAGGTATATACATTTTGATCAAAAGACAGTATTTTACGAGCTTTTAAGTGCGATTATACCCATTTTTATATAAAATTTCAAAAGTTTGTTTTTTAATGAATGAACTACCCTTTTTAATTGCGATTCCACTATCGGGATTTCTCAGCGTCGTAATCTTAAAATTAACTAAAAAAATAGTCAAACGTAATTTTCTCGTGGTACCAATTTGGTTATTTTTTGGTATACCTATTATGTCATTATCAGTAAATATTACTGCACCCTTATGGCATTGTAATGGTGATGCTGGTTGTGTTGTAGTTGCTGTTGGTCTAGCTTTACTCTTAATTATACTAACTAGTTTATCTTATCTAATAAGCGGTATAGTTTCTATCATTTTTTTTAAGAGCTTGAAAACCCACAAGCAATAAACTTCACTTTAAAAATAAGTAGATACCAAGACCGCCCAAAACTATGATTAAAATCATGACTGAATTGATAAAACTAGGCTTACTGGTGTTTTCAACTAGGTGACTCGTATTTTATTGAACTATTTAGTTTTTCAATTAAACTTGTTGAAACATTATCTAAATTTGTAAACGAGTACCTCAAACTCCTTGATGAACCTTCGTTTATTAAAGACCAAAATGGTCATGACACTGATTTTTCAAGAATGTTGAACCAATTTAAAAAATTTCGATTTGGTTTGTGACCCACTTCCAATTTCATATCAAACAAACGTCAACACTTTGGAGATGTCTATATCCCACGGAAAAATGGGGTCAGGGGGATTTGAACCCCCGCGAACAGGTATCTCCCATACCCAGTTCTAAATCATTCCTAAACTGGCCTGTAGCTAACCGTTCTTTCGCATAGCGAAAACTTGTTTAGGTCAGCGCTCCATGCTTGGAGCCTGTTATGCTACCGTTACATCATGACCCCACGTCATTGTCTGTGGTACAAACTAGTTTTATTCATTAAAATGTCTTTGGATGCTTATTCTCCAATAATTAAGTCAACATCTTGGGGTAGTACATAAATCTTAGAGTTTTCTGAACCTGCAATTTGAGTTATGTACTCATATGTAAGGTAATCCTTAGTTAGTTCTTTTTTTACAATTTGAATGGCTTGAGCTTCTGCTTCAGCTTCAACCACACGCTTTTGTGCAATAATTCTAGCTTTGACTAATTCATATTCAGCTTGCTGACTTTCTTGCAACGACTTAATTTTATTTTGAATTGCGTTTGTAACAATTTGAGGTAGTCCTACATCCCTAATTAATACATCTTCAATAATTAGAAATCCCTCAACACGCTCAGACAACGCAGACTTAAGATCTAGTTCTAGTTCTTCTCTAGCTTCAGTATACAGACTTTCTGCCTTATATTCGGCAATTGTTAGTCTTGCAACACCTCTAGCTTTTGAGCCAAACCAGTCCCCATATCTTCTACCAAGTTCCTTGTATACTTTTTCTGGGTCTTCAAGTCTTGTAATTACGGTCATATCAATTCGAGCATCAAGTCCATCTGCCGTCAGTACTACGAGTGCATCATTACCTGAGAAATCAAAAGGCATCTGAGTAATTTCGTAAGTATAGACTCTATCAATTATAGGTATCTTAAAATTCAATCCGGCTTGGGCAACAGTTTGATATTCACCAAATCTAGTCACAACACCAAGTTCAGTCTGATCAATAGTATAAATTGAAGTAAACAATAAAATTAAAACGGCCATTCCTAAAAATCCACCAATAACTACTTTTGTATCATTTGGTGATAAATCATTTCCACCCGAAACATGAACTCGCATATAAAATGATAGTTTAAGTCTTTATTAAATAATCAGGTTCGATACACAGGTCTTAAAGGACTTCCCACATGATATTTTTTACCACTAACTTTAATCCACTTGACCCCACCTCTAAAAAGTACATCAAAAATAATACCTAAAATCGTGAGTCCTTCAATTAAGGGGTCAATTACAATATATGGGAAAATCCAAAGATAAACTTCTAAGTTTGCACGATAACGAATAAGAGAAATGACTTGAGTAATTAAACTAATTAAGAATGGTGCAACAAAATTTGAATCAAAAAATAAGAGTATTAGTGAATTAAGTGACACGGCACTAAGTAACATATTTATACCAAAAAGCAAGTTATATCCTTGAAGCACGTGTTTTGCTCCATATTCTTTACCAATTTTATATGGACCATAAAGCCACCGTTTTCTCTCATTCATATAATGACTAATTGAATCAACATCTTCTAACATGACAACCATATCATCGCAAAAACCAGTTTTGTAACCCATTTTGTTTAAAGTAACTGTTAATTCGGCATCCTCAGTCATGGTTTTCTCACCATAGTATCCAACTTTTTTTAGGGCATGCATCCAAATAGCATGACTTCCCCCATACATGGCAGCCTTTCCAGTTAGTGTGTGTCTACCTTTCATCCCAGTGCCATATAGCCAAATATCTTCAACAATTCTACTCTTTGCAATTAAAGTATCAGGATTCCCACCAATACAAACGGATGAGACTGCATCATACTTTTGAAGGTGAGTAACCATCTTAGTAACATAATTTTTTGGGAGAACTGCATCGATATCTGTATTAATTAAAATTTCACCTTTAACTTTAGTTTCAATTATTGGATTCAAAAAGAGGGCTTTCCATTTGTGATGTTTTTTAGCCCTAATATAATCAATTTTACCTTTGTATTTTTTTACAACGTCACCCGTTTTATCTGTTGATGCGTCATCTGCAATAATAATTTGGATGTCACCTTTGTAATCTTGGTTTAGACAACCTTCAATAAATCTACCAACAACATGATCATCATCCCAAGTTCTACAAATGATAGTAACGCCCGGGTATTTACGTAATTTAGGTATTTTTTCAGTTCTAAATGAAGCTACAGCAGTAAACAAGTTGATAAATGCAATTACAGTAAAAATAGTAGCTAACCAAATCACAAAAGAATGTAATACTCATCGCATTTATCCTTTTATTTTAGGACTTTTACAATATCGTGGATGTTTGATGTGACAAATTCAGCCCCTGCATCTTGGAGCTCCTTATTTGAGAAATGTCCTGTAGACACCCCAAATGCGTGTGAACCTGCGTTTTTTGCAGCTATAATGTCTGTGGGTGTATCACCAACTACAACGGCTTCACTTGCTAAAATATTGTGTTTTTCTTTTAATCGATTCATGGCTTTTAATGCAACTTCAGATCTATTAACACCTTCATCACCAAAACCACCCCAAGAAAATACGTCAATAATTCCAGCGAGTTTTAGCTTTTCAAATGCAATGACTTTAACATTACCAGTAATAAGGCCAAGTACCATACCACGCGACTTTAAGGCATCTAAAGTTTGATTGACCCCTTCAATAAGTTCTGTGCTTGCCAATTTTTGTTTAGCTTTGAGTTTGTAAATTTCTCTCATTCGCCTTAAACAATCCTCAATTCCAGCATTAATTTCATATTCAGAAATTCCATGAAGTTGTAGAACGTCTAGCAAGATCCCCTTGTCAACTTTACCGGTATAATTTGAATAATTTATCTTAGCATCAAACCCAAAGATATCCATAATAGCTTCCATAAACGTCTCTTTATGTCCGGTAGACTTTCTAACAAGTGTATTATCGATATCAAAAAAGACTGCTTTTGCCTTCATTATTTTAAATCCACTTAGCTATTATTTAAGTGCCGATGAACCCAACGTTTTCTGCAGCATTAACCTCAGCAATAGATGAACTTATGTTAGGAAAATACGGCAGACCGTATACTTTAGTTGAAGTGATAACGTGGCTGTTTAACCAATTAGTTTACCCAAAGCACCCAATTGGAAAATCTTTTGAGATGTCAATAAAAGAGGAAGAAGTTGACTCAAATAACTTTTTGGAATTATTAAAGGAGCCAAAAAAACTAAGAAAGGATTTAGAAGAATTTTTGAGTCCAGGTATACTTAATTACAGTACATCTCTAGAACACGCGATGTTAGACCAATTGCCTTGGTCTCAACTCCCTTTAGAATTTATGATGGTTTGGATATTTGGACGGGGTAGATGGACAGTTGAAACTGCAAAACCACTCGAATTAGATAATTTTAAGCGAGTAGCTTTTTTTACCAAGTCGCCCAGCGGTAAAACAATTGTGTTTATTTCTGCATCAGGTGAGACTGATAGGGAAGCTGAAGCACAAGGAAAAGAAGCTTATGAAATTTTTGAACCTCAAAATACTGAAAAATTACCCGTTTACGTTGTAACCTTGAGTAAAGAAAATCAAGGTAATTTGAAAAAGGGAAACTTGAATTTTGTTAAGTTACACTACCTTTCACACTTGATTTTGAGTAAAAGTTAGTCTTATAATTCCTTCAAACATAGTACCAAATGGAGGAAATGCGCGCGGTAATTGGAATCAAGAGCCGTGAGGGACGGTTAGGAGAGATCGGAAATCAATTGACAAAAAGAGATGAGACTCTAGCACTTTATGAAGTTACTGGGGAATTTGACATAATTGCCGTTTGTAAATTTGAAGGTACTATGGGTCTTGAACGTTTCATTAAGGAAGTACTCCAATGGAAATATGTTGAGAGAACCACAACTTTTGTCGTATTAAATATTGTAAAGGAATGTGCCCCACCAAAGCTTTAAGAAGTGGGGAAACGTTTATAAAACAAGGTTAAAGATACAATTTAGGTGAAACCGATGAATCAAAGTATAGAGGTTCCTCCAGAATTGGTGGAAAAAGTATTGCAAGTTATTGAAAAGGCCAGATCTACTGGCAAGATCAGAAAGGGTACCAATGAGGCTACAAAAGTTTTAGAAAGAGGCAAAGCAAAACTAATTGCAGTTGCAGATGATGTCGATCCAAAAGAAGTTGTCATGCACTTGCCCGTTTTATGTGAGGAGAAAGACGTTGTATGCGTATTTATCCCAACTAAAAAGGAATTAGGAGCTGCCGCAGGTCTAGAAGTTGGATGCGCCGCTGTGGCTGTAGTTGAAACAGGTGACGGTAAGTCTTTACTTGACGACGTCTCAAAACAAATTGCAGCACTAAAGAAGGCGAGTTAATATGGGTGAACTTGGATTTCCTGCTAGGGTCGTTGAGATTATTGGCAGAACTGGTGTACGAGGAGAAATTATTCAAATACGCTGTGAAGTCTTAGATGGCAAGGACTCGGGAAAAGTCTTAGTTAGGAATGTCAGAGGTCCAATCAAGGAAGGAGATATCCTAATGCTCATGGAAACAAC
>JAAOXU010000036.1 GCA_018220935.1 Candidatus Altarchaeota archaeon
CCATGAAATCATCTAAAAAGCTATGCTGACATAAATTAAATAACGTATAGTGTCGGTTGCCAGTAAAGACTACTTAACTTCCCTCTCAAACTGCTCAAGTGTTCTCTTCACTATCGGGTTGTCTGACTTCATCTGCTTTAGGTCTTCTATGAAGTTTTCTGGTGACTCAACCCATTCAAGGAATCTTGTAACTTTCTTCTCAAGGGTCTTGATAACTGATGAACGGGGCTGTTTATCGTCTAATTGTAAGTAGAATTTCCCATCGTTTACACGTTCTCTAAGAGCAATAAAGCCGATTGCCACTTTTATTTTTTCTAAAGGAATGTTATTTTGGCTAGAATATGCATGGCGGTATAATTCTAGCTGTTGCCGGCCAGACGATGCATAATCCGTGTTTTTAGAAGTTTTCCAGTCAACTAGTAGTACCTTGTCACCATTAGTGAATACAGCATCAATTTTTCCTGAAATTAATAGTTTTGAATCAGTATCAGGAAATATATCTTTAAGGTGGACACGCAGGTTAATTTCGCTTCCAGTGACCTTTGGCCATTTCTTTTTGATTTGATTAATCAGAGTTGTTGTATTAGTTGCTATACCTTCAGGTAGGTCTTTGAAATTCCCTGCCTCACCCCTCAGTATTTTCTCAGCAAAGGAGTGAGCAAGAGTACCAAGTTCTAAAGCTTTTGAAGGATACCTAAGGCCTAAGACATATGAGGTAAGGTAGTCTTCTGCGCTTTGGTTTATTTTGGAGAATGAAAGGCTTTTTGTTTTTGAGAAATGAGTTTCGAGGTATTCAAGTAACCACGCCTCGTTCTTAATTAATAATTTAGCGGCAACACTCTGGTTTCCGGCAACAAATAGAGAGTAAGCTTCACTTAACCTTTCAGTTGAGACGCTTGAGCCTGTGTCCTTGAATTTAGGGAGCGTGCCTTCAGTTGCACCTTCAGTCAGGTAATTGCCTAAATTATTGGTAAAAACGTACAGCTCTTGTTTAGCTCTAGTCAGCGCAACAAAATCAATTCTTATTGCCTCTTCTTCTAGTTCCTCACTTGGGTCGATGCCTTTAGTGTTGAGTATGGCTTTAACGGACATGTCAGCATGGCTTGTTAAGGTTTTGGTAGTGGTGGGTAAGTAAATTACACAGTCCCACTGTTTTCCTTTGGCTTTGTGAACTGTTGTTAGAGTTAGTTTAGCAGTTGAGAGTATATCGTCAGAGAGTAAGTCTGAACTCATTAAAAAATTAGTGAAGTTTTCTAAGTCATTAAGACCAACTACATCGTAACTGTCAATAATTGCTTCCTTGATATTTTGGGCGGCAAGAATCCAGTCCTTGCCTTTTGAAACTGAAATTGGAAACACTGTATTGTTTAGTGAATCAAATACGTCATCTAAAGTCTTGGTATTTTCGCGCATAGTCTTGAAAGCTGAAAATTCGTTTAGGATGTCTTTTGTTGTTATGTCTCTGTTTTTTGAAAACTCAAATACGTCTTGTATCTTAGCAGGGAAGAAAGGCGTTATCATTGCTCTTTTAATGTCGTTGGCATCATTGCTAAGTAAGCCACTTAGAAAGTAGATTATTTGCTGTCTTGCGTGAAGACTGGCAGAGTCATAGGTCGTGGTATGTTGTATTTCTAAACTGCGGAGCTTTTCTGAGAGCTTCTGAACCTGTCTATTAGTACGCGTTATTACGCCAATACTGCCATTAAAAGAACTTAGTGAATTCCTAATAAATTGTGAAACTATACTGGTAGCATCCCCTCGCGGAACCTTGTAGATCACAGGAGTCTTGCCACTCTCTGCTTGTGGATTTTTTAGTCCCTCTACTTCTAAAGCCATATCTTTATCATTGGTTGATTTTTTGAAAAACTTAGAAGCATAGCTTAGGATTTCATTAGTGCTTCTGAAGTTTTCTTTTAAGATGAATTCTTTTGCAGGTTCAAATAGTGAGAAGTTATACATTGAGCCGCCCTGAAAGCCGAAGATGGCCTGTTTCTTATCGCCGACAACAAAGAAGTTCTTGGTGCATTTTAGCACTATATCTGCTTCTAGTTTGTTCACGTCTTGTAATTCATCAACGAGGGTCCATTCAAAACTCGGAAGTTTTGGGAGTCTGAGAAAGTCAAGTAATAGGTCGGTATAGTCTTTGCCTTTTCTTGATTTAACTTCTTCATATTCTTTAAATATTTTAATGAACCATTCTGTGAAGTTGGTCAATTCGGTTATTGTGTATTTGTCCGTTGCCTCAAGGTGTTGCTTTACTTCATTGAAGTCTATATCTTCTGGTGAGACATCAAAATTCTTCAAGTATCTCATCAGGTTTTCCATTCTTGGAACTATTGTGTCTAAGAGGTATTTTTTTGAGTAGTTGAAGACTTCATTTTCTGTGAGGAATTTGTAGATGGCGTATCTTAGCACATTTGAAGAGACGAGGTTATTCTCATCAAGATAGTCGAGGGCAAAGGAGTGAAAAGTGTGAATATTGAGCTTGCTTGGATGGACTTCTACATTGTCTTTTTTTAGGACTTCCCTGATTCGGGACTCCATCTCTTCTCTGGCTTTTTTTGTGAAGGTTAGACATAAAATTGACTCTGGGTTTATTCCTTCTTTGATTAATTTACAGTATTTATATGCTAAAAGCAGGGTTTTTCCGGTGCCGGGGTTTGAAACTACTCGGATGTTGCCGTCTTGAGCTAGGATGTTGTTTTTCTCATCGTTGAGGTCTGGGAACACAAAATAAGTTAGTGGATTTGAATAAATAAGTGGTGTTTTGGTGATAGAATCAAAAGAGTCAGTCTATGAAGAGGTTTACCCCGCTACGCGGGGTTTAGGGAGGATGGAGACAACTTATATGGCATAGGCAACTTAGGAAGGG
>JAAOXU010000037.1 GCA_018220935.1 Candidatus Altarchaeota archaeon
TCTTTACTCCTCTTAAGGATTAAAACCTCGCCTTCTTTATTCAGAATCATGCCTTTTACACCCAGTCTATGAGTCATATTAAATGAGAATAAATGAGTTTAAAAGATTCAAGGGTTGCGTACCAGATTCAAGTCGTATACACAGCCAACTTCACAATTTTGGTAGACTCTTGCTAAAAAAGTTTAATCAATAAGCTTCCGTTTCAAGATTTCTTAGTGTTTCAATTAGCTTCTCACTCCACGGACGCAGATTTAATTGCTTCTTTGGGATATCTATCATAAAGCCATCAGGAGTTTTTACCCAAGATTCTCCGTCATAGTATTTCCCATAGGCAGAAGGGTCTTTGAATTTGTCTGTAACTGTATCATAAACTAAAACGTGTTTAGCACCTTCAAGATAATCGGGATTACATCCAACTACGACACATCGATTTCCCTTCAAGTGTCCAATTGATGTCAATAAAACCGAATAATATTGACAGCTAAGGGCGGGTGGTTCAAAGTTTCCTTCTTCAAATCGTTTAACCATATAGTCTGCAGTAAAAAATGGGTGTAAGTAATTTTCATTTTCTGGTGAGAGAATTTCAGGTGCGTTTCTCTCTTCTTGTTTATAATGAAATATGAAATCCGGCAATCTTTGTGTGGCATCATCTAAATTATCAAATGGGACAAATTCTAAGAACTTTTCAGTTTTTTTAAGAACCCAAGGGTCTAATGCGTAATTCGTAAATCTGACATCCCTTGACCCTTCCACAAAACCACGTTGAGGTTTCAATTTATAAAAGGTTTAATTTGATTAAATGTGAGTTTAAGTCCTACATACAGCTAACAATCAGCCCCACCCCAGTTATCACTTGTAAATATTTTTTCTGTGGCCGACTTCAATTACAAAAATAACCATTTTGTTGTTTTCTATTTGGATAATTACCCTGTAGTCCCCAACCCGTATCCTGTGAAAGGGGGTATCCTTGATATACTACTACTACCACCACTAATCATGGAAAATAGACGTGGTGGTGCGATAACAACCATACAAATTCATATTGACACTAGGGAAACGCTCAAAAAACTTAAAGTGCACTCAAGAGAATCCTTTAATTCTGTTGTTGAAAGGCTGGTTGAAAGTAGCCTTGACAAAGAGCCCTTATCTAGTAAAACCCTCGATAATATTGAAAAATCTTTGCAAGATATCAAAATGGGAAGAGTAGTTTCCCACAAGGATCTAAAAAAACAATTAGGTATTTGAAATATTCTGAAAATATCTATTTTACTCGTTCCTAAATTACTTTTTAGTGCATGATACAAATTACCTCCGTCGATAAAGATGATACTGTTCTTCTTTTTTGACACATCAATCCCCCCCAACATGTCATTTAAAATGTTTTCAAAACCTTGCCAATTATGTGAAAATTAGCCTAGGGTTGTCTCCAACCCTAGGGATTTAATGTATATCTTTCTCGTGAGACATTAATAAGTTTTTTGTTGAACGTGTCTTAAACAATTTTATATGAAAATCAACTCAAGTCTTATACACAGCCAACTCCTCAGTCTTGTTTCTATCACTCCTTACCAATCATCATTTTAATCAACCCCCTGTCTGTATTATGTGAAACTCCAGTTTCCTTTTACTTTATTGACGATTGGTTTTCTTATGGTTGGTGTGAGTGCCCAATTGGCAGACTCCCCTTGGCCGATGTTAAGAAGAGACGCTCAACATACAGGCATAAGTCCTTATGATACGAGTCATGTTGACGGTACACTCATGTGGAAATTTAATTCTGGATGGGGAATGGAAGCATCCCCCGTAATAGGAGAAGACGGCACCATCTATATTGCAACTCACGGCAATAATTTACATGCCATATATCCAAATGGAACTGAAAGGTGGAA
>JAAOXU010000007.1 GCA_018220935.1 Candidatus Altarchaeota archaeon
AGAATTACTGATTTTAATTCAGAAAACTTAGGTGAACAACTTCAGCCAGGTTGGGTAGTTGAAAGACACCTACAAGATGGTGATGTTGTTTTGATGAACAGACAACCCACACTTCATAAAATTAGTATTTTAGGTCATCGTGTAAGACTTCTCCCGGGAAGAACGTTTAGAATTAATCCTTCCGTTTGTCCGCCATATAACGCTGACTTTGATGGTGATGAAATGAATATGCACGTACCTCAAGGTGAAGAAGCGCGAGCTGAATCGATGTATTTGCTTGGCGTTCCATATAATTTAAGGAGTCCACGATTTGGTGGTGTAATTATAGGTGGTTGGAGAACTCACCTTTCTGGAACCTTTTTACTTACAATGAATGATGTTACTTTTACTAAAGAAGAAGCAACCCAAATTTTGTATGAGATTGGTGCTGATGTAGAGTTACCTAATAAAACTAAATTTACTGGTAAGGAAGTTTTTAGTCAAATTTTACCTAAGGACTTATCTATGAAATTTAATAGTAAAGCTGCAAAGAGTGGTAAATTAAAAAAGAGTCAAGTTGTAATTAAAGACGGACAACTTCTTGAAGGTGTAATTGATGACAATGCTATTGGTTCTTTTAGTGGACTTCTTCTAGACAGAATCATTCAAGATTATGGTCCAGAATATGCCACTAACTTTATGAACCAAGTTACTAAATTATCCTTAAAATATCTAGCTTCAAGACAACTATCAATTGGTATTGATGATCTTATTATTGACAAGGATGTTCGAAAGGAAATTAATTTAGAGGTTAAAAAACAAGAAAGACGAGTAACTACCTTAATTGAAAAATTCAAAGAAGGTAAGCTTGAGCCTTGGCCTGGACTAGGTCCTGAAGAGACGCTTGAGAGTGAGATAATTAACAGTTTGAATAAGGCAAGAGATAATGCTGTAAATATTGTTGCTGAGAATCTTAAATTACCAAATCCAGCAGTAGTCATGGCAATAAGTGGTGCAAGAGGTAAACTACTAAATGTTGGATTAATGAGTGGTCTTGTAGGACAACAAGCCATTGGAGGCGGCAGACCAACTCGTGGATATTATAGTAACAGAACTTTCCCCCACTTTGAATCTGGGGACTTAGGAACTAAGAGTAAAGGTTTTATTGCAAATTCATATTCTACGGGTCTTGATCCATTTGAATTCTTTTGGGTTAGTGCATCAGGGCGAGAAGGTCTAACTGATACTGGTGTTAAGACGCCAAAATCTGGTTATATGTACCGAAGACTAAGTAACGCGTTGCAGGATTTGAAAATAGATTATGATTTAAGTGTAAGAGATGCATCTGGAATTATTATTCAATTCAAATATGGTGAAGATGGTGTTGATGTAAATAAAAGTGACTTTGGTGAAGTTTCCTTAAAGAAAATTACAGAGGTGTTAGAAGATGATCCCAAAAAAGCTAAGTGAAAAAATTAACAATATTGCTGAGAATAAGAATCTTGATAAAAAGAAGTTTATGAAAATGGCAAAAGTGGCCTATGAAAAGACTCTAGTTGCGCCTGGGGAAGCAATCGGTGTAGTTACTGCACAAAGTATGGGTGAACCTGGTACTCAGTTAACTATGCGTACTTACCACTATGCTGGTGTTTTGGAAATGAATGTAACGCTTGGTTTACCTAGAGTAATTGAAATCGTTGATGCAAGAAGCACTCCAAAGACACCTATGATGACTGTGTTTTTGGATCCAGATCACGCTAGTGATGAAGCTAAGGCCAGAAAGGTGGCAGCAAGAATTAGAGAAATTCACTTAAGTGATCTAGCAAAGACCCTTGAGACTGATCTTGTTGATAAATCAGTCACTGTAAAACTTGACGAATCACTTTTAGATGACTTTGATGCCGATATTGAAGGTATACTAAAACAGATGAGAAAAAGAATTAAAGGTGTAAAAATTGAAAATGATGGTAACACTATTCTTATTGAATTAAAAAAGCCAAGTATGAGAAAGCTTTACAAACTAAAAGCCACACTAAAGACTGCTCATGTCAAAGGTATTGATGGCATAAAATATACTCTTGTACGAAAAGAAAATGACGAATTTGTAATCTATACGGATGGTTCAAACTTAAAAGCGGCTCTTGAGGTTCAAGGCGTTGACCACCATAGAACAACAACAAATGATATAAACGAAATCGCTGATGTATTAGGAATAGAGGCGGCAAGAAACTCAATAATCTTCGAGTTGCGAAGTGCCATGGAAGGTGCTGGTGTAACTAATGTTGATGTTCGCCACCTCATGCTCGTAGCAGACACGATGACTGCTGAAGGCTCAGTAAAAGCCATTGGTAGATACGGTCTGGCTGGCGAGAAGGCAGGAGTACTTGCAAGGGCAAGCTTTGAGACCCCTGTGGCCCACTTGATAAAGGCGGCCTATATGGGTGAAAAAGATAACTTCACATCAGTAATTGAAGACATACTCGTTGGACAACCTGTGAAGGTTGGAACCGGTACAGTGAAGCTGCTAATGAAGGTGTAAAAATGGATTGGAAAAGAGAACTACAAACAGCTGTTAAGGCAAAGGGTGTAGTCTTAGGCTTGGACAGAACCGTGAAGATGTTAAAGGCATCTAAAGGACGGTTTGTTGTAGTCTCAAGAGATTGCCCTGAGACTGAAGCTATTAACTATTACGCAGGGCTTGCAAAGATAAAGGTCTATGAATTTGATGGCGTGGGCTTTGACTTAGGAGCCACAGTGAAAAAGACGTTCAGCGTTTCCGCAGTATTGGTGAAATAAAATGAAATTAAAAATAGACAACGAGACGTTTAGATTTCTAAACGCATTTGGGACACTAACTGGTGTCAGTGCTGTTGATTGTTTTGAAAACAAAGGTGAGATTGTCTACGTTGTGGAACCTGGAAAAATTGGGGTTGCCGTTGGAAAAGGTGGCGCAAATATCAAAAAAGTTGAGAACCTACTTAATAAAAAAATAAGACTTGTTGAATACTCAAACGATCCAACTACGTTCATAAGAAACGTAGTTTATCCAATCAAGGTCAAAAATATCTATATTTCAACTAAGAGCTCTGGAGACAAGGTTATAAACATCCAGGCAGATGTAAAGCTTAAAAAGACTCTTATTCGGGATGGTAAGAAGCTATTAAAACTAATCATAACATTGGTTGAGAGGCATTTCCCGTCATATAAGGCAGAGGTGATAGACGAATGAAGAAACCACGAGGGTATTACGCGGCAAGAAAACTTTTAGCTAGACGTAAGGCTAGTGCGAGACTTCAGAAGGTTCACAGACAAGCATTTTATGGGACACGTTGGAAGAACGATCCATTAGAAGAATCACCACAAGCAAGAGGAATTGTGCTTGAAAAAGTTGGTATTGAAGCTAGACAACCTCACTCAGGTATTAGAAAATGTGTGAGAGTACAACTCGTTAAAAATGGTAAGCAGGTGACTGCATTCGCACCACGTGATGGGGCAATTAATCATATTGATGAACACGATGAAGTTCTAATTGAAGGCATTGGTGGACGAAGGGGAAAATCATTTGGTGATTTGCCTGGAGTTCGATTTAGAGTAATTAAAGTAAATGGTCAAAGTCTTGAGATGATTAGAACTGGTAAGAAGGAGAAGAAAACTAGATGAAAATGAAACTATTCGGAAAATGGACAACTGATGGTATTGAAGTCCGAGACAAAGGTCTAGCCGAATACATAAACCTTGATCCTCAAAATCTACCTGACAAGGGTGGAAAATATGCGAAGCGAAGATTTGGAAGAAGAAAGTATTCTGTAGTTGAGAGACTAACTAATAAACTCATGGTAACTGGTCACATTAAGGCTGGGAAGAAACACGTATACACTAGTGGAAGAAACAGTGGCAAAAAAATTATGGCAATGAAAATTGTCGAAGATGCTTTTACTCAAGTTGAAGAGAAGTTAAAAAAGAACCCAATTCAAGTTTTAGTAACTGCAGTTGAATATGCAGCTCCAAGGGCAGAAGTTACGACTGTAGAATATGGTGGTATCAGAAGTCCAGTGGCAGTTGATACTGCACCAATTAGGCGAGTTGATCTGGCATTAAGCTTTATTGCAAAAGGTGCAGCACAAAAGTCAAACCGAAAGAAGACATCAATTGCAGAAGCACTAGCTCAAGAAATAATGGCAGCCGCAGCAAACGATTCTAAGACTTTTTCAGTTGACAGAAAGAGTATGTTAGAGAGACAATCTGAAGCTAGCCGTTAGTTTGTTGTTGTTTATTACATATATCTAGTTATATACTTTGAACTATATTCGTGCTCTGTACAGTTTTTAATATTGGTAGCCACTTGGTTGTAATTTCACTACACAAATACATATGTTGTAATCTTGGTTATGGAGTGCAAGAATGCATATAAGGTTAGAATATGTTATGTGTATACGACATTATTAATGCTCTAAGGGGTATAAAAACCACATTGGGGGTGTGGGTATGGTAACAATAAATAAGCGAAGTGGGGAGAAACAGGCATTTGATAGTACAAAATTAATGGACAAAATAGTTAAAGCAATGAGTGGGGCAAACCAACTCGATATTCAGTATGCTAAAAGTATTGTTGAGAAAATACGTGCGGATATATCTAGTAAAGAATATATTAAGTGGATTGAATTAAATGACTCAGTTGAGCAATTACTGGCTTCTGGTGGTTTTGTTGAATCAGCTAAACACTTTTTACTTTATAGAATTAATAAGCTGTGTGCAGAAAAGACGGGTGAAGTTGATTTTGAATTAGATCCCCGTGATTTGAGTTTTTCATATAATTCGATTAAGGTAATGGAGCGACGACACCTAAACAGAGATTCAGTAGGTATAATTCGTGAGACACCTGTGATGATGTTTAGACGGATTGCAAAAGCTATTTCATCAGTTGAAGGGAGCTATGGTAAAAGTGATGAATTTGTAAAAGACACTGAAGATAAGTTCTTTCATTCTATGATTACTCGAGATTTCGTTCCAAATACTCCAGCACTTGCAAATGCAGGACTACCTCTTGGGCAGCTTTCAGCTTGTTTTGTGTTGCCTGTTGGAGACTCGTTAGAAGAGATTTTTGATTCAGCAAAACATGCAGCAATAATACACAAGACTGGTGGTGGAACTGGATTTAGTTTTTCAAGACTTAGACCTAATGGTGGTGTAGTTAAGTCAACTGGTGGTATTGCATCTGGTCCGGTTAGTTTTATGAAAATCTTTGATACTGCAACTGATGTCATAAAACAGGGTGGTAGACGCAGGGGTGCTAATATGGGAGTTCTAAGAATTGATCATCCTGATGTTGATGAATTCATTAACTCAAAAGATCCAGAAAATACAATTTTTAGTAATTTTAATATCTCTGTTGCTGTGACTGATACTTTTATGGATGCTGTGGAAAATGACAGTACATATGATCTTATTAATCCAAAAAGTCGAGATGTCGTTAAAACTAGAAGTGCCAAAGAGGTATTTGAAAATATTACTAAGCACGCTTGGTTGACTGGAGATCCAGGTATGCTTTTTATTGACAGAGTAAATCGTATGAATCCAGTAAGTCATATTGCTGATATTGAGTCAACTAATCCATGTGGTGAGCAACCTTTAATGCCATATGAATCTTGCAATCTTGGTACTATCAACTTAGGTAATATGGTAACTGAAAATCCAGATGGTACTGTAGTTGATTGGAATAAGCTTCGTTATACTGCAAGATTGGGAACTCGCTTTTTAGATAATGTGGTTGATGCTAATAATTATCCAATTCCTGAAATTGAAGACGTTTCTAAAAAGACTAGAAAAATTGGTTTGGGTATGATGGGCTTTGCTGATCTTCTAATTCATGTTGGAATTAAGTATGATAGTGAAAAGGGTATTCGTATGGGTGAGAAAGTAGCTAACTTTGTAGCATATTGGTCTCACTATGAATCAATAAAACTTGCTAATGAAAAAGGAGCTTTCCCTGCTTTTAGGGGTAGTAGATATGAAGAGGGTCTTTTCCCAATTGAGCTTGAAGGTAAAATGGCAGAGAATATACCTGAGCTTGGAGTTAATTGGGACCTTTTAAGAGAAAAAGTAGTGAACGGTACTAGAAATTCAACTAATACAACTGTGGCTCCAAATGGGTTAACTGGTGTGGTTGCTAATGCAGTTAGTAGTATTGAACCTGCTTTTGCAATTGCTTTTAGACGTGTTGGATTTGAAGGTATTTCATTATTAGAGAGTCACCCACTTTTTGAGAAGAAGCTAAAAGAGTATGGCGTATATAGTGAAGAAATTATGCGAGAAGCCGCTGAGACTGGTTCGATTACTCATCTCGACTTACCTGCTAAAATTAAAGATATCTTTAGAACATCTCACGATATTTCACCTGAGTGGCATGTGAGAGCACAAGCGGCATTTCAGAGATACGTTGATAGTGCAGTATCTAAAACCATTAACTTGCATCACAATGCGACTACTGATGATATCACTAAAGCATACACTCTAGCATATGAATTAGGTTGTAAGGGTATTACTGTTTATAGAGATCAAAGCAAAGTTGCTCAAGTAATTCACTTTGGATTAAAAGATAAAAGTAAAGTGAGTGAGGTTGGACAAAAAACTGCTGAAAAAGCAATTGAAATTGCAAATCTTTCAATTCAACCCAGTGATCAGCCCAAATCAATTGTAACTGAAAAACTTGAAGGTGATAATAAAGTTGATCCACTACTTGAAGTGAACTTAAAAAAATCTCAAGTAACTGTGGATGCTGAATTTTCAGGGGGTTGTGACTCATGCGATCTTTAAAAGAAGTAATTGAAGAATTACCTAAATTGGAAGAACTAGAAAAACCAGTAGTGCTATTACTTACTGGGGATGGGAAGGGTAAAACTACTGCTGGAATTGGACAAATTGTAAGGGCTGCAGGACGTGGCTACAAATGCGCAGTTATGCACTTTCTAAAGGGTGTAAAAGTGGGTGAAGACTATGCCTTAGAAAAACTCGGAGTAGACGTTTTCTGGTCTGGTCCTGAACATTTTATTGATGTTTATAATCCAAAGGAAGAAGAAAAACAAATGGTGCGAGATTTTTGGGAAAAAATGAAACTAAAAATACGAGAGTATGACGTCGTTCTTTTTGATGAGATAAATTTAGCAGTATTTTCTCGAATAATTTTAGCTGAGGAACTTAAACCTTATGCTGAAAAAGTCAAACCATACCTTTTGATTTTAGTGGGAAGAAAGGCCCCGCCCGAATTGATTGAGCTCTCTTCAGTTGCAAGCGAAGTGAAATTAATTAAGCACCATTATCCAAAGGTCGGTGCTATGCGGGGGCTAGAAGCTTGAGTTATCAGGTAACTGTTATTGGCTTTGATTTTACGAATAGTCAGGAGTTTGAAGGTGAAAGTTTACGTGACGCACTTGAGAGTATGGGTGCAAAAACTGTGAGTTATGGGGGACTTGGTTCTTTTGTTGAAGAAATTAGTGGAGTTAAGTACAAACAAGATGCGGGTGGTATCTATACCTGGTTACTAAGTAAAAAAACTAATGACGGCACGTCTTCAGTTGACTTTGGAATTAATCTAATAAAACCAAAAGAGGGTGATCATATTTTTGCTATGTATGAATTTATTCCTGATTCCAAACCACAAGTTGGTCCAAATTATGAAAGTGTGACTGAACTAAAGATTCCTGATGAACTTGATTTTCCTGAATATGAATTTACTAAGTTAGAAAATTACCTTGAGGTTGAAACTATAAATTACAGTGATTTTGACAAAGACGAAGAAGAAGTTCCAATAGTAAAAGTCGAATTATTTTCTCAAAAAGATTATTTGCCCCAAATTGAAAGGTATGAAACTTTTAATCTCTTTATTGAGACTTCTTCACCTGCACTTACGCCGATTAACTTACCTGAAAAATTAGGCCAAAAACGATTATTTTCTGACGCAACTCTTGATTCTGAACTAGAAAACTTTCTTATGGATGTACTTGTGGAAGCGAAGAATTCACGTGTTTTAGACAAAATAGAGGCTGTTGATACCTTAAGTCCACTTATCTTGGCTTAAGTTTTTAAACCACCGTAAAATTTGCTTCTTGGTGACATTTAAATGGCAAAGAAAACAGATTTGAAGGAACTGCTCCAAGAATTGGCAGTTGATAAGAATAAGATTAGAAATATTGGTATTGTAGCTCACATAGATCACGGTAAAACGACCATGAGCGATTCTTTAGTTGCAGCTGCAGGTATGCTCAGTGAATCAGTTGCAGGGGATGCTAGGTGGCTTGATTCAGATCAAGAAGAACAAGATAGGGGTATTACAATTAATTCAGGTAATGTATCAATGGTCCATGAAATTGAGGGACAAAATTATGTTATTAACTTAATTGATACACCCGGTCACGTTGACTTTGGTGGTGAAGTAACTAGAGCAATGCGTGCAGTTGATGGTGCACTTGTTTTAGTTGATGCGGTTGAGGGCGCTATGCCTCAGACTGAAACTGTACTAAGACAAGCCTTAAGGGAAAGAGTAAAACCCATTTTATTTGTGAATAAAGTAGATAGGCTAATTAAAGAACTTCAACTAACGCCAGAAGAAATGTCAACTAGATTTACAAAAATGATTGCAAAAATCAATAAGTTAATTGAAAGATATGCGCCTGAAGAAAAGAAAAAAGAATGGCAAGTTGGGGTGAAGGAAGGAACTGTTGGTTTTGGTTCTGCAATTGACAGGTGGGCAATTAATATCGATGTTATGAAAAGTTCAGGAATTGGTTTTAAGCAAATTCTTGATACGTATAAAGAAGGTAAACAAGAGGGTTTAGCTGAAAAAGTGTCCCTTCATGAAACTTTACTTGCTATGGTTATCAAATATCTTCCGTCTCCAGCTGTAGCACAAAAATACAGAATTGCTAGAATTTGGAGGGGTGAACTTGATTCACCTGAAGGTAAAGCTATGCAGTCATGTGACGATAATGGGAAACTCTTAGGAATTATTACTAAAATTGTTAATGATCCACATGCGGGGGAAGTTGCAAATCTTAGACTATTTTCTGGTAAAATAAGGTCAGGTCAAGATGTGGCTTTAATTGGTGCTAAGACCATGGAGCGTGTTCAGCAAGTAGCTTTATACAAAGGACCTTTTAGGATCCAAGTTAAGGAAGCTACTGCCGGAAATATCGTAGGCCTTATTGGTCTAAAGTCTGCTCGAGCAGGGGAAACTGTTGCTGAGACTCTAGATACTGATCCATTTGAGGAGATTAAACACATCTTTGAACCCGTTGTAACTAAAGCAATGGAAGCAGAAAATCCAAAAGATCTACCTAAATTAGTTGAAGTTTTAGTTAAAATGAATAAGGAAGATCCAACTACAAAAGTTGATGTTAACCAAGAGACTGGTGAAATTCTACTAAGTGGTATGGGTGAACTTCACTTAGAAATTAAAGAGAAATTCATTAAGCGTGATTGGAAGATTCCAGTAAGGACTTCACCCCCTATTGTAGTATACCGAGAAACTGTATCTCAATTAGGACGTGAATATGAAGGTAAGTCTCCAAATAAACACAATAAGCTCTACATTACAGTTGAACCTATTGAACCCGCAGTATTAGAGAAAATGAATGCTGGGGATATTCCTGAAGGAGTTCTTAGGCGTGGTAAGGATGACAAAGTAAGAAAGGCCTTTATTGATGCTGGATACTCAAAAATCGACGCCAAAAAAATTATTACCGTACGAGGCAATAATGTACTTGTGAATGCAACTAAGGGTATTGTACACTTTAATGAAATTGAAGATTCAGTACTAGTTGGATTTAATGAAGTAATGGACAGGGGTCCACTAGCATTTGAGAAATGTTCAGCAATAAAAGTATCAATAAGAGATGCAAAACTTCATGAAGACAGTATTCACAGAGGACCTGCTCAGATTATCCCTGCAGTAAGGGATGGTGTGAAAGGAACTATGGCAACTTCAAAAGCACTTCTACTAGAACCAATTCAAACTATTCGAATTGATGTTCCAATGGAGCATATGGGTTCTGTTACAACCCTTGTACAGGGTAGACGTGGCAAAGTACTAGAAGTAATCCAGGAAGAGAGTGAACACGTTGCAATAATTGCTGATATCCCGGTTGCAAAGATGTTTGGCTATACTAGCAATTTAAGGAGTGCAACTAATGGTATGGGTCACTGGTCTTTGATTAATTCAAGATTTGAACCTCAACCAAGGGATCTTAGAGAAGAAACCATTCTATCAATTAGACGAAGAAAAGGCATGAAAGAGACTATCTTTGGAGAAGATTAGTCTTCTTCACCTTTCCTTTATTTTTTATCAACTTCTAGCCCCACTAAGCTTTATATATCGCCTTGCTTTCTGTTAAAGTGGGTTCAAGAGACAGATTAGTTTTTGCTGTGTTATTGTTTGTTTTGGTTGTTCAACCCATTTATTCTGGTAGTGTTTACATTAGTAGTGCATATAGCTCAGATGGTTGTCATAGCGATGATTACGAAGGCCAGGCGACAAGTAGGGGTTGGGGTACTTGGGGGGGGACTCCTTTTGGATTGGATTGTGAAATAATGCACATTGAAAGTATAAAAAACGGTGCATATGTTCCAGATTGTACGGATGAAGCTCAGGGTGATACACTTGTATGTGATGATGCTATGAGGGTTAAAGAGAAAAGTGAGTGTAATATTCCTGGTATTGGTAATGACTTAATTAAAGAAGAAAAAGACGTAGGTAATAGGGGCTCATGGTCTAGTTCTTCTACTGGAACCGCATGCGGTCGACTTTCCTATCCTGGTAGTGAGTGTAAAACTTGTTATGATGATACTAAGTTTGAAAAGGAGGGTCGTTGGGATGATGATGATGCTTGTGTTACTTGTGATATGACAAAACACACAAAGTTACAATATGTTTTTGGTCCATATTATCGTGCAGAGGAACTTTTTGGTTCGTGTGCTAATGACAAAAGTGATGACGATTTTATGAGGTGTAATGATGACGGTTATTGTGACCTGATATTTTTTGCTAATACTTGTGAGCGTGGTTGTGGTTCAGATTATAGTTGTGATGAAATCATTCCTGGAAATTTTTTCAAAAGTTTAACAGATTATGATTGTGATGGTGGAGATTGTACTAAATACTGTGATAGTAACTGTCAATATATCGATTGTACTTCTAGTTCTGATTGGTGTGAACAAACAGCTGGTAGTACTTGTATCTATGGGAGTTCTGATGATGGGTGGTCTAGTGGTACGGGAACCCGTCTATTTACAAAATCTTCAATAAACTATGTCTGTAGTGGTGGGTCAAACTATGATGGTACTAATTATTGTGAAAAACAATCTGCTGACAGTAAAAATTTCTTGTGGGTTGGTTCTTGGGTTGATGCAGCTGATTTGGTATATGAAGATACCTCCGATAATGACCGAATCTATTTATGTGCTTCAACTGGTGGCCAATATGAGTGTACATCTGATACGGGTACTAACAAGTTTAACCCTTGTGATACCAAAACTCTTGATGGGACAAAGTACTTTTGTGATTTAGATTCTGATAATAATTATCGATGGGTGAATTTGGGAACTGATGCCAATGCAGAAGATA
>JAAOXU010000008.1 GCA_018220935.1 Candidatus Altarchaeota archaeon
CTCTGTAGGTGGGGGGGGTGAATGGTCTAATATGCATCTGCCAGTTGGGATTCGTGCAACCTATTACTACGTATCATATTACGATGCAAACATATTATCAAAAACAATTTCTAAGGAAGCCGGGGTTGAGAGTTATTCTATTCGTCTAAAAGAAATAGTTGACTTAGTACTAGAACAAACTAACTCAGACAAGGTAGTAATTGTCGCCCATTCAATGGGTGGTCTTGTAACTAGAAATTATCTTATGCTCTTTGGTGAATCAAAAGTGGATAGAGTGCTTTTAATTGCAACACCAAACGATGGGTTTAGTGGGAGGGTTGTAAAGTTATGTAGTTATTTTGGTGATGAGAACTCTTGCTCAGATATGACAAAAGACAGTGTATTCTTAAGAAAACTAAGTTTTTTTACGCCCACAATTCCTTTTGGTGTCATTGCTGGACTGGGGTGTGATACTGACGGTATGGATGGTGATGGTATAGTACAAGCTGAATCAGCTAAACTTGATTATGCTAAGATGTTTTATGTTAGTGGGGAATGTCCTGACTTTTTGGGTTCAAATCTTCATAATGAACTACTTGATCCACAAAAGTACCCCGGGGTATACGTGACTGTTAAGAAGTTTATTTTGAACTCGACATTCTTGAGCTGAAAAATAATAGCCCCACCCGGATTTGAACCGGGGTCTGCGGATCCAGAGTCCACTGTGCTTAACCACTACACCATGGGGCTGTCTTATTAGTTTTTGTCAAGTTCTTCTTAAAAGTTTTTGGTCAAGGTTTTGGAGTGCCCGCCCCGGCGAGCGAAGCGAGTGAGAAAAGCTTGTTTTATGCAGAAGCTTTGGCTTTGTCTGTGTCTTCTTCCTTGGGATCTTCTCCCTTGTGGTAGCCTTTACCACCCCACTTACGCCTTATCATAATGACTGATGGTACGATATTTGTTACAATAATTATGAGCCCAACTAAGTTGATTATTTCTTCAGAATGAAGCAGGCCCATACCTACTATAATCGAGGCAATAACTGCCTCACTAAGTCCTCTTGGTATAAGGAGTGCCATCTCCTGAGGCAAGCCCAAAAGACGTGCTGCAGTAAGCCTTATTGAGAAAGTTGTGAGAGCTAAAAGTACTGCGAATATCCACAGGAGTCTGTTTGATGGTATCCTTAGGATTATCCCTAAGAAAATAAAAAAGTATGTTCTGATTAAAAAAGCCATCTCGTGGCTGAACTTTCTGAATCTCCCCGTTCCAATTGCAGGAGTCTTGATGATTTCTGAAATTTCCTTATTATTTCCCAAAATTAAACCAAATACGAGTCCAGCCACAGCTCCACTGCCGCCGCCGTATTCGGCAAATCCATAGAGTATGAAGAGTGTAGCTAAGGTCATCATGTATGAAATTTGTTTTTGCCAAATTTTCTTTGAAAAATTAATCCAACCAATACCAAATGCAATTCCTAAGAATACACCAATTGAGAAATATGATAAGAGATTGCTTAAGACGAAATTGGCGCTGACTTGGGCGTTTTGAAGGATGCTGGCGACTGTAAAAGTAAATACGAAGTTGTATACACTTGTAATTGTAGACTCTAGTTCGGCAACGAGAGCCATATCGTGAGACATCATCTTTTTGGCCAGGGGTGTCACAATAGAGCTACTAGTTCCTCCCAGCATAAACCCTACCATTAGGGACGTTAGTGGGTCCCAGCCTACAAAGAAGTAAGTCAGCCCTGCGATACCAAGTGAGCTGAAAATAAATGAAATATTAGCCATATTAAATGCATGAGAAAAGCTCGAAGTTAATCCCCTAAAATCAATACTTAGTCCTGATTCGAAAAGCAACATAACTATGGCTATGCTCGCAATTAATTCAGTTAGGGGTTCTAGGGCTGCTGAATCCACTAGGCCTGAGTAATTTAGACCCATACCAACAGCAATTAAAATTAGACTGTCTGGTATTTTTGTGGTCTCAAAGAGCTCTGAGGCTATATAACCTACAAACATCACAATGCCTAAAAACATCATGGTCAAAGCTAAACTCATGTAATTACTTTACCTCTGAGATAAAAAAGCTTTAGTCAATTTCCAAAATTTCTGCAATTTGTGCCATTTCAGGTGCCATAACACTAGGTGTAATAATTAAAATATCATCATTAGCGACTGCCATTGATCCTAAAAATCCTGAGCGTAAAATTGTGGCTTGGTCAACATGAACTTTTAGAGCTTTAGCTACTATATCCATTTCAGTTTCACTTGCATTTGGGTGTACTACTGCCCCCTTATTATTAGCTAAAACCAAAGAACCAATAATATCTATTCCTGCAATTTGAGTTACACTTGCTTTGACTTTTAGTGCGTTTTCAATCTCTTTTTTCTTGTTTTCAATTAGTGGTGAGATTACTGCACCTTTGTCAGTAGCACAAATTAAATTCCCCAATGCGGTGTACTTAGTTTCAATTTTTGTGACTTTTAAGTCCGCGTTCTCAGTTCCAACAATTCCGTTTTTATTACCCTCAAAAAACATCCCCAAAAGGTTACTGTCTGTTGAAATTTCAATACCTTCGTGTGGGGGTTTTGGCATAAGCTTAGGATAATAGTACTCCTTTCCAGAAAATAAAGTAAAAAGGCCTACGAAATCAGTTCCGTAGGCTGTTTTTCTAATTATCATTTTTTGGCCTTCGTAGCTTTCTTAGCTGGTTTTTTTGTAGTTGTTTTTTTCACTGTTTTCTTTGTGGGCTTCTTTACTGTTGCCTTTTTGACAGCTTTTTTTACTGGTTTCTTTTCAGCCTTTTTTACTGTCGCTTTTTTAGTAGTCTTCTTATCAGTTTTCTTGACTGGTTTCTTTTCAGCCTTCTTTACTGATTTTTTAGTTTTCTTCGTTGTTTTAGTTTCTTCTTTCTTTTCAGCCTTCTTTTTCTTCTTTATTGGTTCTTCCTTGCCACGAGCTAGAAATGTTTTCCAGTCAGCATTTGATACTGAACTAAGTTC
>JAAOXU010000009.1 GCA_018220935.1 Candidatus Altarchaeota archaeon
AGCCGCAGCTATTGATAAAACAAAAACAGTCTCAAGAGAAACTTGACGACGCCCCAAAGTAAAGTCAAAGATTAATTTTGATATTATAAGAAAAATCACGAACCCAAAAATACCAAAAGAAGATAGTTTAACATTTGAGACTAATGCAATTGCAATTGCAGCAGCAACATCTTCAATGATTAAAATTCCAGTTGCAATCTCACCAATTGCTGAATCAAGTAAACCCTTATCAAAAAGGGTTTTTAGTACAACTGCAGTACTAGAGAACATAAAAGATAAACTCAAAATTAAAAGATTTATCCCAGTGATTTCAAGGTAACTCCCTAAAACATAGGTTGCAAAAAAAGAACCAGTCATTTGAAAGAGCCCAATAAAAATAATTCGATAAGAGCTAAAAATTTTTCTTATATTCATTTCAATTCCAACAGCAAACAAAAGCATTATAACTCCAAATTCAGACATACCTGAAAGTTCTGAACTTTGAATACCAAGAAGCACCCCAATAAACCCAGCCAATAAATATGCAGGCGAGGGTGAAAATTTTAGTAGTGATAAAATTAAACCAAAAACTGCACCTAAAACAAGGAGTATAGCAATTGATTCAATCATAATTTAAGAAAATTTAGTGACTTATATCACTGTGGGAAAATCAGTGACAAGCCCTATCAATTAAGCCAAAGGCTTGAGTTGCAAGCCTTGCATTATACATATGATTAAAGTATATGCGTTTTCTTTCTGCAATTTTTAGAACTTTATTTTCAAAACCAAAAAGTGTTGCAAATCCTAAAGCATAATTCCAATTGAAACTCGCTTCCTTTTGGAGACTCACCTCACTCTTTACAAATCGTTTGTAAGCCAACCAAAGAGATTTTTCAGTAGCTGCATTGCGTTTGTATCTTGAAAAAGTAGTGTAACCAAGTCCCAACGATAAAACCACCCAAAATAAGTTGATAAGGGTAAGTATGACTAGTGATGTTTTGTAGTTTACAAGATAACCCGGGACTAAAAAGTATGTAATAAAGGAGAGAGCTGAAAATGCACCTTGCATTAAGAGAACAATGTGGTCTCCAATTTTGTCGTGAATTGAATTAACAGTTGATTTTGAGCACACCTTCATTTTTTTGAGTTCATTAATTAATTTCTTGAATTCGGGTTTTCCAATTTCTTTAATTCGTTTAGTTAACCAGACTCTGTCAAGGGTTATAACTCCGTTTTTAGCCAGTTTTGAGAGCATGTGAAGAATATGATGTTCAAATTTGTCATGAATTTGTCGCGGATGTAATCTCATATTGTTTCGTGTAACTTCTAAATAACCTCGACTCGCAAGACTAACAATAGTTGCATTAATAACATCACCTCTAGGTAAGTCAGGGAAAAATAAACCATTTAAGAGGTGAGGTGATCTTCGAGAAGGTGGATGTGATAAATGTTTTGTTGAGTAAACTGTTTTTTCCATACCCATAATAAAAAATAGTAAGAATGCAATGAAAGCCTCAATTGAAACTAAAACTAATAAATTAACTAGCCAATTAGATTCAAGTCTGGTTTCTTTTGAATATTTAGCCGCAATATTATCAAAAGTTTTTGAAAATTTACCATCAAAAGTAGTTCCAGAATAATGAGGAGGTAACGCTGCAAAGAAATATCCAGACGAGACTTCTCCTTCATATACACCTTCCCCAGCTAAAAATCCAGGGTGTGGGTATGCACCAAATTTATTAGCACCACTAACGGTAAATTCAATTGGGCCAACTCTACCACCCTCAAACATTTTAGATTCAAAATAACAAACATCATCATAACAAGTATAAGGTTGGTGCAAAAGATAATTTAGACTCAAAATTGATGCACCCCTAAAGTCACCATAACACGCAACTTGATATCCACCATCATATGCGATAATAGGTTCTCCTTGACAAGTCACATCTTCAATTGTCATATTAGAGAATGCCCCACCTAAGGGAAACGCCCTAAACACACCATCAGTTTGGTTCACATAAAAAATCCAAAGTTCAGTCACATTAACAAAATCACTTTGAAAATCTAGATCAATTGAAAGTGATGTAGTTGGTGGAGTATATGTTACAAACCAACCACCCACAAAAAGTACAAGAAGTGCAACGGGGAATAATATTAAAAGAGTAGTCTTTTGAAAATTATCCACAAAAATAAAGTGTTTATTTCTTTAAATATCCACCCTAAAACGCTTAATTCGTGATTTTGAGCCAGTCACAAGCGTAATTTTGGATTTAGGAACTTTTAGTTCATTTGATACTATTTGTATTACTTCTTCATTGGCCTTGTTTTTTTCAGGGGGACTTTTTATCCAAATTTCCCAAACCCCATCAACTTCGTTAAGTTCACTTTTCTTAATTTCGATTTTTTTGGATTTTGGGTGAACTTTTATTTTGATTATCATATTACTCCCTAATAAATGTTTTAATGACTGAAAGATCTTGTGAATCAACTGTCATAAATTCTCCATTTTCTAATTCAACCCACCCATCTTCAATTGGTTTTGATGAAAACATAATTGATTTGTAAAATCCTTTTTTAGTTCTAACAAAAAGATTATTGGGTCCGCGATATACCCGTTTATATGCATAAAGAAATCTTCCATCACTCATAAGAAAATTAAGGGAAGTCACATGTCGCTCCCTTGCAACTTTTGAGATTTCTTTTACTGCTTTTCTTAGACCCATAAAGTTACCGTATTTTTCCATTGATTGAACTAAAAAATGAAATAGAACTTCTGAATCAGTAGTACCTTTGAGTCGTTTATGTTTACCCCTCAAATAATTACCAATTGAACTAATGTCAACAGTCCCATTGTGTGCAAAAACATATTTGTCAAAAGTGAAGGGGTGAGTATTTGCTTCTCTTAGATTTCCTCGCGTCATAAAACGAAGGTGAGAAATAATGAGATTTGAATTTGCTTTTTCTGCCGCAGTCACATATTTGTGATTGTCCATAGCACTTTGTGTACTTTTGGTAAGGTAGAGCTTATTTTTTTTGTAGTATGCAAGGCCCCAACCATCTTTATCCCGTTCAGCAAAGTATCTAAATTTAATTAATTCATCGGGTACTCGGTTTTGAACCATGACGGCCCCAAAGAGTTTACACACAGTATTTAGAGACATTTTTTATATTAATCCATTTCTAAAGGGTTCGACAATTAGTCCTTTATATAACGACAATATTTATAAATGCGAATTACCCCTTAATGAAATGATTAACGGCGAAACTTTAAAGGTAAAAAGTCAAAAAGATGTTTGGCCCCTGTTTGGAGTGGCTTACGCATATATGGAGGAAGGTCGGTATAGTGATGGCGTTAAAAAATTCAGAGAGACTTTAGACGCGGCAAATCAAGTAAAAAATGGTTATGCAGATGAGACAGTTAGAGACGTGCTTAAAGAGGCCATAATTGAATCTTCAAAAGTTCTTTACCACAAGATTAAAGAAGAGTACCATGGTGAACGGAATTTCAGAGAAGAGATCATCAACTTTTCAAAACATTTAACCGGAAGTCGCTCATACCTTAAAGATATAAACGTTTCAGAGATTCTTAAAAATAGGATAAGTGAAGATTTTGGTGACAGAAAAGAGGTAGCTGAAATTTATCGAGAACTCACTGGCAATAAGTAGGAAACTACTTTTAAACTCGAATTAAATCAATACTGTGAATAATTTCCTAAGGGGTAAATTGCGAAGAGAATTAAGTTATATTTTCTGGCATCTGGTTTTTGGAATTTCAGTTTATTTTTACTTGAATTATTTAGAAATAACTAAGTGGTTTATTTTACCAGCACTAATCCCCAGTCTTTACGCACTAAAAATTCACTTTGGAAATTTTCGTAGACTTTTTAGTGGGGCATATGGTGAAGATTTTGTCATTGAAGAGCTTCACAAAAAACTCCCAGGTCACAGAATCTTTCATAATGTTTGGACTGGGAAGGGAGATATTGATGTTTTAGTAATTGGTGAAGGCGGAGTCTTTGTAATTGAAATTAAAAAACTAAGATTTCTTGTTAGAGCTGGAAAAAATAGTGTTAAGTATGGGAAAAAAGAACTACTAAATCAAGTTGATAGGAATGAAGAACACGTAAGAAGTTTACTTAGTAGAGAAGGGTACCGCGTTCCCATAAAATCATATCTTTTAATTTTAGGGAAAGTTAAGGGGAAAAATTCTTTTATTGTTAAGAGTCCTAAAGAATTAATTATTAAAATAAAAAAGCGAAGTGTTCTTAGTCGTGATGAGGTTCGTGAAGTAGCAGCAATTTTTGCAAGATAGTTTTAAACGGGGAAAACTCTAGTAGATTATGAAAATTGCCAACTTATGTCATATTATCAAAGACGGGAAGATTTTGCTGATTAGAAAAAAGAGGGGTTTAGGGGCAGGAAAGATTAATGGTCCAGGGGGACATATGGACGAAGGCGAAAGCCCAGAAGAAGGCGTCACTAGAGAAGTTAAGGAAGAATTAAAAATCCAAATCAAGAACCCAAAATATAGCGGAATGCTTGAATTCATAAATGATGGTAAACTGGCTTTTCTTTGTTATGTCTTTACTACTTATGAATTTGAGGGCGAGCCGACTGAGACTGATGAGGCCATACCCCTATGGTACGACTTAGATAAAATTCCTTACAATGAGATGTGGGAGGACGATGTAGAGTGGCTGCCCCAAGTCCTTTCAGGGAAAATTGTTATGGGGAGATTTTGGTTTAATAATTGGAAAATAGATAAAAGAAAAATTTGGTTTATTGATCCTTAAAACTAAAGTGGCTCATACCAGTGTCCACTCTCCTTTTGTTCTTTGTCTTTTTGAGAATTCACTTTATTAATTCTAGGTCTCTTGGTTTGTGGATCACGTCTAAGAGTTATATTTACAGATTGTAAAAATTCATTCATACCAAGTCTAACTTTAGTTGGTGAACTAACTTCACCAGAAACTCCAGGCTCACCCTTAAAGACCATAACTCTGTCACTTAGATAATCCAAGAACATAAGGTCATGATCAACTACCATAGCAGACTTTCCAGAGTTTTGAATTAATCGTTTTATTAATTTTGCAACATTTAATCTTTGCTCACTATCTAGAAAAGCACTCGGTTCATCTAAAAGGTAAAGATCAGCTTCTCTTGCTAAAGTTAGCCCAATTGAGACTCTTTGGAGCTCACCACCACTAAGTTCTGAGAAGTCTCTGTCAAGTAAATGGACTAGTTGAAGGGGTGAGAAAATATCTCGGTTTAGGTTAATATCCTTTGCAACTCTTATTTCCTTAAAGAGCCTTGAGACTTCCCCCTTGGGGCTCTCAATATATTGAGGTTTATAGCTAATTTCTAACTCCTTGTCAATTTTACCCACTTCAGGTTTAGTTAGACCTGCAAGCATACGAATAAAAGTAGTCTTACCAGTACCATTTCTACCTAAAATTCCAATTATTTCTTGATTTTTGATTTCACCTTTACTGACTTTTAAGTCAAAACTACCGAGTTTTACAGCTAAGTCTGTATATGATACAAGTGTTCCAATACCAGTTTTATGGCTCAAACTCTTCATAAATTTTAATTTTGAATCTCTTATTCGAACATTTTCTGCAGATAAGTACCCTTCTAAAAATTCGTTTATTCCAACTCTGACACCCTTTCTCATGGAAATTACCCCATATACTGCAGGTTTACCATATGTTACGTGTAATTCATCAACTAGAAAATCAAGCATCACAAGATCATGTTCTACCACAAAAACCTTTTTTGTAAAGTTTTGTACGGCTCTTGCAACCCTTAATCTCTCAAAAATATCAAGAAAACTCCCCGGTTCATCTAAAAAGTATACGTCAGCATCCTTTGCCAAAGTAGCCGCAATAGCAGTTTTTTGAAGTTCCCCGCCACTGAGAGTTGAAACGTCTTTATTTAGCATATGTTGCATACCAAGAGCGTCCAGAATTTCTGGTAATCTTCCTTGCTCATCAACTTTTTCTAGTAGTTCCCCAACAGTTCCCTTGACACTCTTTGGTAAAGCTGTAATATGTTGAGGCTTGTATGCAATAGTTAATTCACCTTTTGAAACGTGTTTTAGGTATTTGCCAACTTCAGTTCCTGAAAATTTCTCAAGTATGGGTATCCAACCATCATTTTCAGGATTACCCATATTTGGTATTATTTTACCTGCAAAAATATTTAGTAGGGTTGTTTTACCAGTACCGTTTGGCCCCAAAATTCCTACTGACTCACCTGGAATTGGCAAACCAAAAAGAGCAAAGAGATTTTGACCATATCTATGAACTGGTTCCCCTGCAGCTTCAGGTAAATTGATTACTGAAATAGCCTTAAATGGGCAGACTTTAACACAAATTCCACAACCAATACAAAGATCTTCATCAATTACCGATTTTTCTCCAATCTGAATAATTTTTGGTTCGCCAGATTTAACAATGGGGCAAAACTTGAAGCACTCGTGTCCACACTTATTTGGTCGACACTTATTGGGATCTACAGTAACTATTCTCACAATTTTTTCAAACGAAAACGTTTAACAAGATTCGCATATAGCTTTAGTATGAAAGAATTTGTAAAATTTATGTTTGAACTACAACACCTAAAAAAAATAAAACACGAAGGATGGAGACTTGCAGGAGTCTCACACCCAGATACAGTAGCTGAACACACCGCTAACGCAGCCCAAATTGCATATATCTTAGCCCAGATGGAAGGGCATGAAAATCCAGAGAAAATTGCCACAATGGTACTGTTTCATGATATTGCCGAGACAAGAATTGGAGACATACATTATTTAGGAATAAATTATGTAAAACGAGATGAAAAAAGAGTAGTTGAAGACCAAACATCCAACATGGGCGAAGTTGGGAAAAAAATACGAAAAATGTGGCTCAAATTCGAGGATAGACAAACTGAAGAATCCAAGATTGCAAAGGATGCAGATAGGTTAGAACAAGCTTTACAAGCAAAGGAATATGTGGAACAAAGTTACAAAGAGGCTCAAGATTGGATTAACAATATTCGAGTTTCACTTTTTACCAAGAGTGCAAAAGAACTTCTAAAAATTATAGAAAAAAGTGATTCTAAAAGTTGGTGGAGAGGTAAAAAGAAAATATTAGATAAGATGCGCTAAAAACAAAAAATTATTCCATAATTTGGATCTCGATGTGGACATTTTCTGGGACTTGGAGTCTCATAATTTGTCTCATAACTTTCTCATCTAAAGAAACATCAACGAGTCGCTTATGAATTCGTTTTTCCCATCTCTCCCACCTTTGAGTTCCTTCCCCATCTGGACTAGTTAGAGTTGTAATTTTTAGTCTTTTGGTTGGTAAAGGAACAGGTCCACTGACCTTAACGCCAGCTTTTTCACCCATTTTTCGGATGTCCCAAGCTAAATTATCCACTACTTCAGGCATAATTCCACTCAGCTTGATTCTGGCTTTTCTCATCTTAGTTCACCGCAGTCTTTGTTTAAAAAAGTAAGGAATCCCCCGCGAGCGGGGGAAAGGTAACGTGGTTAGTCCTTCTTCTTAACCACACTCATTACCATACCAACTGCTACAGTTGATCCCATATCTCTAATAGCGAAACGCCCTAGAGGTGGAATTTCCTTGTAGTTTTCTATTACCATAGGTTTAGTTGGTTCAACTTCAACAATTGCAGCATCTCCTGCCTTGATAAAGTCTGGATTCTCAGCAGTTACTTGTCCAGTCTTAGGGTCGATTTTCTTTAAAATCTTAGTAAGTCTGCAAGCAACTTGTGCTGTATGTGCATGAAACACGGGTGCATATCCAACAGCAATAACTGAAGGATGGTTCATAACTACGATTTGAGCAGTGAAGCTCTTAGCTACGGTTGGTTTGTTAGACTCGTGTCCTACAACGTCACCCCTTCGTACATCTCCCTTACCAAGACCTCTAACATTAAATCCAATGTTGTCTCCAGGTCCTGCTTGGGGTAATTGCTGATGATGCATCTCAACTGTCTTTACTTCCCCAGCAACACCAGCTGGTTCAAAGACAATCTTGTCGCCGGGTTTAATTATACCAGTCTCAACTCTACCTACTGGAACAGCTCCTATTCCCGTAATAGTGTAGACATCTTGCAAAGGCATTCTTAATGGAAGCTTTGAGAGTGTCTCAACACTAGGTGGTATGAATGTATCATTAATTGCTTGAGCCAAAGTCTTACCTTTCCACCAAGGTAAATTATCACTCTTCTTTGCAACATTATCTCCGTGGTATCCGCTAACTGGGATAAATGGAATTTCTTCAGGTTTATAGCCAACTAGTTTTAGTTGTTTACTGATTTCTTCCTTCATTTCATTGTATTTATCTTCACTCCAGTTAACATCGTCCATCTTATTGATTGCAATAATTATTTGGTCGATACCTAAAGTTTTTGAAAGTGTTATGTGTTCTTTTGTTTGCTCTTGGATACCATCCTTTGCTGAGACCATTAGGACGGCACCATCTGACTGGCTGGTTCCTGTAATCATGTTTTTTATGAAGTCCTTATGTCCTGGAGCATCAATAATAGTAACGTGATATTTATCAGTCTCAAACTCGTGATGAGCAAGATCAATAGTCAATCCTCTTTCTCGCTCTTCCTTTAATCTATCCATAACAAAGGCGAATTCAAAAGTAGCTTTTCCTGCTTCTTTTGCTTCTTCCTTTAGTTTTCTCATTACGTTTTCTGGTACAAAACCAGTATCAAAGAGTAGCCTACCAATGGTAGTACTCTTACCATGGTCTACGTGTCCAATGAACACAACATTTAAGTGGGGTTTTTTTGCCATTTTTATACACCTTATTTACTTAGAGAAACTTGTTCGTGCTTTTTTAAAGCTTGCTAAAGGCTGTATTTTTAAAGGAAGACGTGAAAATCCACTTATGGACTATGATTTAATGCTTAAGAGGGCCTACAAAAAGATGCCCCCCATTGTCTTTGAGAAGAAGAGATTTGATGTACCAAAGGTAAGTGTTAGTGTTGAAGGAAATAAGACCATTTTCAATAATTTTAGTGAGATTGTAGATTATATTAGTCGAGATGAAAATCATATTTTAAAGTATATAGGACGTGAGATGGGGGCTGCCTGGAGGCGCGAAGGCTCTAGGGTTATCTTGGTTGGAAAATTTGGATCACACGTTATTAGTCAAAAACTCGAAAAATACATCAAGAACTATGTAATTTGTAGTGTTTGTGACAAACCAGACACTAAACTCATAAAACAAGATAGAATTTTGATGCTAAAGTGTATGGCGTGCGGTGCAACTAATTCGGTGCCACAATGAAGGCTGCAAGGTTTAGTGAAAGTTTTGCAAAAAAAGGTTTTGCCAAAAAGAGGGCCATTAAATTAATTGAAGATCAAATAAAGGTAAAGTGGCACGGTGCACTGGCTTTAGGGGAGTTTGATCCTGAGATGATGCCGGGTGTTAAAGAATATGGTGAAGCATTTCTTTCAACTTCAAAACTTGAAGACTTGAAGAAAAAAACTTTTGAATGTATAAAAATAAATGAGATTAAAAGTTTCTGGCTCAAAGTTAATAGGGCTGGAAATCACGAATACAATAGTATGGATGTTGCTAGAACAGTTGGAAAATTTGTTGAGACTAAGGGACACGAAGCCAAAAGTTCAGGAACTATTGTATCAATTGATATTCAGCAAAATGACGCAGTAATTTATGTGCCCAAAAAAGGTTTAGGGGGTCTTCCCATGGGAACCTTTGGCAAGGTCGGTTTTATCTGGGACGGGACGTATAAGAGTCAAGTTGCATTACTAAAAATGGCCAGTCGCGGATATAGACCAACAGTACTAGCGTTTGGAGAAGGTAATCCACTGCTTGGAAATGTGATTCACATCCCATTTGACGATGTTGAATATGACGCTAATCACGCATTAAGAGGCATGAAAGGTCC
The DNA here is from genome assembly GCA_018220935.1 of Candidatus Altarchaeota archaeon. Lineage (GTDB taxonomy): Archaea > SpSt-1190 > SpSt-1190 > SpSt-1190 > SpSt-1190 > JAAOXX01. The sequence continues at coordinate 9,922 of JAAOXU010000009.1, forward strand.
AATTCTAAAAGCCTTTATGTATAAAGTTGCTAAAGAACTAAAAGTTCCGTTTGTTGGAACTGGAGAAGTCATAGGATCTAGTATTACAGATAACCCAAAATTATTGTATCGAATTGAAGAATTTTCTGAACTTAGACCTGTTAGACCTATTGGTTTTCTTAACATGAATGATGTAAGACGCGATGCTAGAAAATTAGGACTTAATGTTGAGGAAACACAAAAAAATTGGAAACAGTTTAATGTCAGAGAGTTAGAGAGTGAGTGGATAAGTCTTGAGATGGATACACACTTACAAAAGGCTAAAAAAATAATAAAAAACCCCGCGAAATCCAACAAAGCAGGAAAACGGGAAAAATAATAAACACTACCAAAATTATTTCTTCTTGGGTGTTTCTGCAGCTGACTTTTCTACTTTAATCTCAGGCATCTTAATTGGTAGGGGAAGCAAAAGTTCCTTTGCAATACCGATTGCGATGACGACAGGTTCAACAAAGATTCTCTGATATGCTTGTCTGATAATTTCAGTATCAACAATTTTACCGTCTTTTAGAATCTTTTTTGGGTCGACATCAATAAAGTAAATATTACCACTGACTTCAATTTGACCAAAGTCTGGTTGATATTTGCAGCTAAGTTTGTAACCAGCCTTAACTAGCTCAACTTCACCTGCCTTCTCAACACCAGCACTAGTAAGTGAGGGTTTAACCTCAACAGTCATCCCAGTAGGTAGACTGTCTTTTCGATTAGCCTTAATATTGTCAACGGTTACTCTCCAAATTGCCATAGAGACCCGTATTTTCAGTCTATTTAATATTTACCCTATACGTGATTTTTTGGTAGCAACAAACAATTCAAAGTTTTTTTTGTATAAATGTAAAATATTTTAATATTTAGCCCCAAGGGCCCAAAAAACTCTCTCAAGAATGGTTTTAAGTAAATGAAGCGAATTTGTAATGTGTGTGGTATCTTTGGATATGTTGGAGATAAAGATGTTTGTAAAGTTTTGTATCAAGGACTAAAAAGCTTAGAATATCGAGGTTACGATTCTGCAGGAATAGCCGTAATAGGAGATTCACTTTCATTTGTCAAAGATGCAGGCACAGTAGATCAAGTACTTTCGAGCATTAAGTTGCCCTCCAAACGTGCGGGCATAGCGCACACTAGATGGGCAACTCACGGTAAACCAAATCAAATAAATTCACACCCTCATTTTGATGAGAATATGAAAGTGGGTGTGACTCACAATGGTATTATTGAAAACTATAAGGAGCTAAAAAAAGACTTAATGGCAAAAGGTCACACCTTCAAAAGTCAAACTGATACAGAAGTTATTCCACATTTAATTGAAGACTATCTTAAGTTGGGAAACTTTGAAGCTTTCAAAAAAGCAGTAAGTATGATAAAGGGAAGTTATGCCATTGTTGCTATAATTGATGGAAGTGAAAAAATTTACTTTGCAAGAAAATTTAGTCCATTAGTTTTAGGCGCAAACGATGAATATTTTGTGGCAAGTGATGTTACTGCATTTTTACGTTGGACTAATCAAGCTATTTTCATTGAAGATGGTGAAGTTGGTTATATCCAAAGCAAAAAGTACTATATCGAAAAAGGTGGAGTTGAAGTAAAAAGAAAGCCAACCACAATTGAGTGGAGTTTTGAGGAAGCCGCTAAAGATGGATTTGATCACTTTATGTTAAAAGAAATTTTTGAACAACCAACTACAATTAGAAATACTTTAGTTAGTAAAAAATTAGAAGAATTTGCAAATCACCTTAACACACTAGATAAATTGGTATTAACTTCAGCTGGTACTTCGTATCATGCTGCCAATGCCTTCAAGTATGCCAGTAATATTCCAATTGATGTTATAGTTGCTAGTGAATTTACTTCGCTTTATCGAGGCGGGGAAATCTTGGCTATTAGTCAGAGTGGAGAGACAGCAGACACTATGACTGCCGTTAGATACGCAAAAAGTTTAGGTTCAAAAGTTGATGCTTTAGTTAATGTAGTGGGATCAACTCTAACTCGAATAGCAGATAAGACCATCTACACTCACGCGGGACCTGAAATTGGAGTTGCAGCATCAAAGACGTTTACAGCTCAATTAGCGGCACTTTATGCGGTTGATGCTCATATGAAGGGAAACCCTTTACCACAAATTGATGTAAAACCAGGACTTTTACATAGTAAAGAGATAAAAAAGTTAGCGACAAAACTCAGTGGTGCAAAAAGTATGTTCTACATTGGGCGCGGTCCAAATTATGTTAGTGCTATGGAAGGTGCACTAAAAATTAAAGAAATTTCATATATTCATGCTGAAGGTTATCAAGGCGGTGAATTAAAACACGGTCCACTCGCATTAATTGAGAAAGGTGTACCCGTAGTTGCAATTTGTCCTAGTGACAAATACCGCGAGAAAATGATTGGTAATATTGAAGAAGTAAAAACTCGTGACGCATATATTATTGGAATTGGACAAGAAGATGATAATGAATTAAAGAGCTTATCTGACACATTCTTTGGCATGCCAAAAACTGATTATCCAACTGTTACCTACGCAGTTCCCTTACAGCTTCTTGCATACCACACAGCTGTTATTATGGGACGAAACCCTGATAAGCCAAGGAACCTTGCTAAGAGCGTGACCGTGGAGTAACTTCACTTAAACGTTCACCAGTAAGGTTCCTACAAATGGCTTTCACCAGATGATTAATTCGGTTTGATACATTAGAACTTTTACCCTCAAGTCGCAGACTAGCACGGGGTAAATCATAACCCAGACTCGTTGTTCTCATACGGTTTGACTTGTCAACAATACCACCAATAAGGTAATTAGTTTTTGGACTAAAGTTTTTTATTACGTCTTCTGCATTCGGATCAAGTACAATAGCGTCCCCTTCAAATTTTTCAGTTAAAATTTCACCAAAAAATTCACGACCTTTTGCCCATTGTTGTATTTCAGGTGGAGTTGAAGCAAATACTAAATTCTTGTCCCATAAGTAATCACGAATTGCAGTCAAGGTGTACTCCATTTGTTTAGTCAATAAATTACGCTCTTCTTTAGTATGATAACACCAAAGTGAATAATCAATTATTATTTTTGGACCAAATTCTGGAATTTTTAATTTAAGTTTTTCACCTTTTTTTGAACCAAAAAGTTCTGTTGATAGTTCTCCTGGACCTAAAAGGTGACTAAAATCCCCTAATTTTTCAGCTAAGCTACCAGTAAAACTCCCTTTTCTTAGCCCCAATAAGCCCCTATTGAGCTTAATTGCTAATTGATTGAGATTTCTTTCATTTGATTTAATTGAAGTGTGGCCTAAGTTAATCATGTGCTCAGAAAAATAGTCTTTAGGTGTCCTCATAAGGAGATTTAGATAAAGTCTTAATCAATGTTATGGTAACTACCATATTCATTTTTCTACTTCATAGTTAAATATATAATCCGCATCGGTATTCCGGGGCTATGGATGACTTAAAACAAGAAACTAAAGAAGTCGTTTATACTATGAGGATGAAAAACGGACACCCCAAGGAGATTTGGGGTCATGAAAATAATGACGGTAACTCTCTTTTATTTGGAAAAATTGACCCAACAATATCATATTTTAGAGTGTATGGTATGGGGTCAGCACTTGAAAGTTTTCTACAAAAATATAAAGAAAATTTTACAGGAGATGACGAAATTTTAATTGAGTTATCCAAAAAAGACTATGGCGTTACAATCAACGATAGACAAATTGCAATGTCACTTAACGAACAAGATAATCTCAACAACATACTTAGTGATACTAATGCAACATATATGAAAATTTCACGAACACCAATAGGTTCAGAAGACCGGTATGATGCTACATACACAATAGGCATCAAAAACTAGAAGGTGAATAAAATGAATGATAAAAAAACTGTAACGTATACAATATACCCAGAACACAGAAATAGACAAGTGTTATCAATAACACAAAAAGATCTAAAAAAATTGTTCCCAAATATTGAGAGTGACAAAGAGTCAATAAGAGCAAAGGGAAAATTATATGGATTTAACGGGCACTTTGGGGAATATGAGCGTCTTTTAGTTCATCGTTTGGAGGAAGGTATATACCAAATTACAAGAGATGGTATGGATCTTGAGCCTAATAAAGAAAAAGAATCTCAAAGAATTGTGGAATCCACATTTCCGAGTGCAACTAAAATTGAAGTAAAAACATTGGGAAAATCGTATAATCCACGAAAAAATTATCAGATAGTGATTGATGAGTAGATAAGTAAACTTAACCACTTTCTTTTTATCTTACTAATTTCATAGATAAATATGGCAAATCCAAAGGGAATGCGTGATATTCCACCAGAACTAGCAATACTACGTAAAGATGTATTTTCTAGACTTAGTAAGGTCTTTGAATCCTTTGGTTTTGATCCACTTGAGACTCCAATTGTAGAATTATGGAGTACCTTAAAGGGTAAGTATGGGGAAGATGCTGAAAATAAGTTAATTTATGCGTTTAAAGACAAGTGGGGAGGCAGAGAACTCGCACTTAGATATGATCTAACAGTCCCTTTAGCAAGATTTATGAGTGAGACTCAAGTCCCACTACCATTCAAACGATATGCAATAGGACGTGTGTATCGTCATGAAGAACCCCAAAAAGGGAGATACAGAGAATTTTATCAGTGTGATGCTGATATTGTAGGTTCATCGGAACCAAGTGCCGATGCTGAAATTTTATCAGTTATTGGTAAAGTTATGAAGGAGTTTAAGCTCCCAGGATATGCAGTTCAAGTAAATGACAGGCGACTTCTTCGCGGTATTTTTGAGAAAGGTCTTGGAATTAACAGGAATATTTTACGCGTATATAGGGAAATTGACAAGCTTGACAAGGTTGGTTGGGGGAAAGTGCGCGATGAACTGAAGCAATTTGTCCCCGTTAATACTGTCAGAAAAATCAAGGACGTAATTGATATTTCAGGTGGACCGTTTGATGTTATGGAGGAAGTTAGTTGTCAATTCAAAGGAATACCTGAAGTTAAGAGTGCACTAAAGGATTTAGAAGAAATATTTGAATTAACTAAAAAGACTAAGAGTAGACTAAACCTTTCAATGGTTAGAGGTCTTGATTATTATACAGGTCCCATATTTGAGACCATTGTAAAAGAACCAAAAATTGGTAGTATTACAGGTGGAGGCAGGTACGATACATTACTAGGTAGATACGGTAAAAATTTACCAGCAACTGGTACTACAATTGGAGTTGAAAGATTAATTGATGTAGGACTAGAACTTGGAATTTTCAAGTTGAAGAAGACTATTAGTCAAGTTTATGTCGTTGATTTAGGAGCAAAAGAATATGCGTGGCGAGTTGCAAAAATGCTTAGAGAAAAAAACATTCCAACACGAGTTGACCTTATGGGAAGAAACTGGAAGAAACAACTTCTTGAGGCAGAAAAAATGAAAATTACTTATGTCGTGCTTGTTGGGCCAAAGGAAGAGAAGAAAGGAGAAGCCACAGTAATTAACAAAGAGAGTGGTAAGAAGAAAATAGTAAAATTAATTGACTTATCAAAAACAATTAGAAACTTCTAAGGAGGTTTAGTACTTCATAAACTAGTATGGGCGCTGCTGTTGCTGCATCAAGGTTTTTAGACAAACTAACAGATTCACCCATCTTTTTACCAAAGAAAAGCATTACTGAAAAATCTTGTTTTAATTTTACTGCTAAGTCTTCAGGTTCCCCACCCCGAGAACTATAGTGAAAAACAAAATTTGGATTAAAAAACATTTTAGCTTCATCTGGACCCATGAAGATTACACTTCGATTTTTTTCTTCAGCTAATTTTTTTAGTTCTTCATTTCTCTCACCCAATACGGGGAGCACTTGTGGAAATTCAAAAATACCTTTCAAAAAATGCTCGGGCTCGGTGCCCTGGTAAAATACAATTAGTTGGCCTCCCACAAAATTAATGGTATCTAGACATATATATCTTATACGAAGTCGGCAAGGGTCTCCTTGTATATTGAGACATCTAAATCCAAAATCATGTCAGTTATCCACTTAAGAAAGCGTGTTACTTTTTGTTTGTCTGAGGTCACCCAATTTTTTAGAAGCTCGTGTATTACAACTTCATCTTCCTTTTCGTGATCCCAGTTTAGGCCTTTTAGTTTATGTGCTAGGTAAGCGTCATATGGCAAGATACCCTGAAGCATTAGCATTGATATAGCAGGATATCCAGGACGCCCAGTATCGGTTATGGGGTCGTTACTCGTGACCATATTTTTACTTGGACTCCACTTCACAGTGTATTCATCAATTTTTGCAATATGAGACTCACCAAGTTTCACTCGTTCATCAGCAATAGCAGCAAGTGCACGTAATACTTCAAGACGAGATGGGGCCTTTAACTCCATAAAACTATAGGGTGGGTACGTTTTTAAACGTGTGTTCGTATGGTTTTAGTGCTTGAAACACTCACAAAACTTATAGTTGACCCAATATTCAAAGGAGATTTGTATAATCCTTTAAACACGGCAATTTACGCAGTAATATTCATTTTGAGTGTAGAAGCTTTTTGGAAATTATTTGCTAAACGAGAAAAGCAAAACGAACTTAGAAGTGCAGCACTTCCATTCATAATTTTAGGTGGCCTCATACGTTTTGCAGACTCAAGGTGGTGGCCAAGAAATCCACTCACAGTAACACCGGGTGTATTTTTTATGGTCTTGTTTTTGTTTTTGGGTTTGTATAAGTGGTTAGGTCCTAAAAAAACCAGAAGTGTTGGTGTCTTACTTTCAATACTCGTACTCGCAATCGACTTCTTAATACTTAGATTCACCAAAGTTTTTTGGTTGGTACCAGTACTTGGTATGACTTATGGTTTGTATCTTTTGTTTAGAAACTTAAAATTCATGGATGATGTATTTGCTTGGGTCCCACATATTTTTGAGGCGTGGATTACTAGCTTTGGGGTATATTTTGGGTTGATTGAAGAACACGTATTAGCGAGAAGTTTAATGGAAGTAAATCCTTTTTTATTTGGTTTAGTTAAGACCTTACTCATACCAGTCATAATGTATCTAATAAAAGATACCGAGAAAAAGCAGAGATTTTTTGTTGGAACCATAATTGGTGCAATAGGAATTGGGCCTGGACTTCGAGATCTTTTGGAGTTTCTAAGCCTTTAGGTGAGAAAAATGGATACAATAGTAATTGTGTTTGATACGAGTTTTTTGATAAATGCAATTAAGGCAAAAGTTGATCCCCTCCATGAGATCAAAATGCGTATTGGATTGTATGAAGCCATAATTCCAACGGCAGTAATGGATGAACTAAATAGACTAAAAAAAAGCAATATTAATGCAAATGTAGTACTTGAACTTCTAAAAAAAAGACCTCATATTATAGTGCCCAGCGGGGAAGTTGCAGATGATGCAGTAGTTCACATTGCAGCAGAAAGAAAAGCAAAAGTTGCAAGTACCGATAAAGATGTTAGACGAAGAGCAAAGGCACTTGAGCTGGACTTAGTCACATTACGAGACGGCAGACATATTTGGATTGACGGCATGATTTAACCAACTTCGGAAAGATTTAACTATGCAATAGCAATATGTGTTAGATGCAAGATTGGAGAGATGGCTTTCGTGCTTTTATTAGTATTAGTAAAGCCTTTTTTGCATATCTTCTATTTTCTAGACCTGAAGTGATTATAGCGATCTTGCCAATTACTTTATTAAGTATTTTTTTAGACATAAAAGCAACACGTGATTTTTCAGTATTAAAACTAGAAGACGGGGAAATTTTAATCCCAAGTAAACCAAGGATGCAAAGAATTTTAGGTTATTCACTTCTTATGGACTTACTAATGCTCGTCGTTTTACTGATTTTTGTTGGTGGATACGACAGCGTAATATTGACTAACACCATGGTATTTTATTCACTTTACTTGTTTGAGACAAGCGCTGCTAAAGTAGTGATTGAAGCATATAGACCTGAATTAGAGAAAACACATGAACTTTGGGTTGAAAACGAAGCCTAAAAATTTCATTCACTTAATTAGTGTCGCACTCTCTCCACCGTGCCAACTTACACGTGGTCTCATTCTAATTTGATATACTTTCTCGGCATTATCATCTAAAATAACTGCAGCACCTTTGTACCGAGGCAGATTTGAGAGATATTTGTCAAGTGGGAATTGCATATAATTACCCATAATCGAATTTAGTGCATCAATATCCAGTTGTGCTGTAACTCTGTGACTAAGAACTATATCAGCTTGAGTCATAACATCTGTGTGGATTTTTCCAGGTTGCTGAGTTGCTAATACTAAAGTTATACCAGGTTGTCTTCCTTCCCTAATTACTTGAATTAAGGCTCTTGCGGAAGGAGTATCTAATACAGGTGGGAGATATTCATGTGCTTCATCAATTAGAATCCAAGGCATTGGAAGTTTTGATTTTTCTTCACGAGATATTTCCATATGTTTTGTAATTGCTGATTTTTCTTCACCCTTTCTAGCCACAACTCTAGCTTCAAATATTTTTTTACTAATTAAGCCAATTAGTAAACTTTTTACATTTTGACCCAAAAGTGAGAGATCAAGAGCATTAATCATACCAGGGGCAAGTAGATCTTTTATTTTAGTGCCCTTATCACTAAAGATTCCCCAAGCCTTGGCTGCATTTAATCTATTTATCAAAGCGTCCTTAATGTGTTGTTCTGCTTTTTTGTCACTTTCTGTTAAAGTAGCCATTTCACTCAAACTGTCGGGTTTATTTCTTAAGACCCGCTCAAACAAAATCCCGAGTGGTGAGAATAGTTTAATATCAAAAGTTTGAATCCAGTCACCAATAGTTAAGTCACTAGGATGTATTGCAAGTATGCCATCAGGTTTAATCCCAGACTCTTCATATTTTTTAGTCCAACCTTCTGGAACCAAGACTCGTACAGGCATAGACTTAGGCTCTAATCCCCATTTTTTAATGTCTCTAGCTTGTCTTGCATTGGGATACTTCATAGTCCAGTAAATACCCATCGTATCAAATATTACAACTGAAAGTTTTTCTCTCAGTCGTCTTGGGAGAAATATTATCTCCTCAGCGATAACTCCTAAAGTATAACTTTTTCCTTGACCCCTTTTACCTGAGACTAATATTACGTGAGGACGTGCTAAGTCAAGTAAAACATCATTAGCTAAATTTACTTTGTCACCAGTCCTAACATAGTGTTTTCCCAAAACTGCAAGACCATCATCTCCAAACTTCTTTTTGTCTTCTTCGTCTCGTCCAATAACAATGGGCCTCACAAGAAGAGTAGTAGGAGAAACATATAAGGCTTATTAGAAACCGTTTCTATCGGCGTGGCTTTCTTGGCATTCCCCTAAAGCCTTCTTTTATCCTTCGTTTAGACTCGTGCACTCCAATACCCCTGTGTTTTGCACAAGCAATGCAGTAGTACATCTTTCTATGTTCACCAAAGACACGTTTGAAAACTGGTGCTGCCTTAGACCGGGGAGTATTTCTCCCACAAGACTCACACTTAATATTACGTTCTCTCACTTCGTTTCACCTTTTAGATCGCTAAGAGTAAGGACCGTAACACCAGTTAAACCAGCCTCAGAATCCTTACCTACAATTAATCCAACACCATGGTTTTTACTAATTCCAACAATGCGCCTGTCAACTGTACCATCAAGTACAACAGTATCTGCCTTTAGAATTTCTAAGTATCGTCCAAGTTCAACAGTTGGAACTTTACCCAAGATTTCAGAGTCACGTAAAAGGTAAGCACCTTTAGTCCCTACTAAATCATCAAGAAGCTTCTTGAAAGATTCTTTCTTCTCGTTACTAACTTCAACTTCAGGCGTCCTAGTACGTCTTACTGGACCTCTTCGTCTTGAAGATGTATCTTTTTCAAATTTATTTGAATGTGTACCTTCAAAACTAACTTCTAAATTTTTTCTTGCTTGCTCAGCAGATTCTTGACCACGAAGCGCTTTGTGAATTTCTTTTTTAGTTAGTTCTTCAACTTCCTTGCCATCGGGCGCCTTAGTTACAAAATCAATTTCTGACGACATTAGTAGTTCTTTAACTATCAAATCCCCACCCCTGTCACCATCAACAAATAGTGTTACAATTTTACGCTTAGCTAATTCAATTATGTCCTTTGGAATTTTATTTCCACCAATTGAAACTACATTTTTTATGCCATTTCTAAGTAAGTTTAGAACGTCTGCTCTACCCTCAACAATTATGACATCATCACTAGCCTCAACACTAGGTCCTGATGGTAATTTACTAACACCATAAGTCACAAGTTCAGCCTGTCTTACTGAATCAGTAATTTCTTCTAAAATTTCTTGACTATCAGGGCCACTCATCAACATATCTTTTAGGATATTTTTTGCTCTATCCATAATATATTTACGTTTAATTTCCCTCACGTCTTCAACTGAGACTGCCTTAACTTTAGCTTCACACGGACCAATTCTGTCAATTGTTTCAAGAGACGCTGCAACTATTGCAGTTTCAGCTTTGTCCATGCTACTAGGTAATTCAATGACACCACTAGTCTTACCATTTTTTGAAGATAATCTAACTTCTATCCTTCCGATTCGCCCCGATTTCTGGAGCTCACGCAATTCTAGTTCCGACCCAAGGAGACCTTCGGTCTGTCCAAATACCGCACCGATAATATCGGGCTTTTCAACGACGCCTGTGGCGACGATTTCAGCTTTGACTATATATTTTGCAGCTACTGGGCTAATTTTCCCCATAGCAATCACCTAAGCATTTTCAGAGATGATGGTTTAAAAAGGTGCGTTGTTATAGTTTTGATGGCAAGATTTGAGTCAAAAGAAAAGCCCGTCTTTGCAGATGAGGTCATGGTTAGCTTCGTAATCAAAAGAAATAAAGATGGGACAAAAAAAGATGCAGCAGTGAGACTTAGCTTCATTGATTCAATGAAAAAGGCATCAATTTCTGAAGTAGTTATTAGTCCAGTTACAGCTGAGGCATTTGCAGAAGTATTAACAAAAACTTCAATGAAGTTAACAGAGGCCTTAGAAGGTAAACTCCCAAAAAAGAAAACTGAAGAAGCAGCCACATATATTGGCTAAATTGGTAGAACTTCAGACCAACTGATGGGTTGTAATTTTGAGAAGTCTAAATTAAGAGTGTCACACGCAGATCTAATGTTATCTTCATCACCCTCAAGTTCCAAAGTTGGAGGTAAAGTATCAATAAAAACGAGTTCACCCTTGGTCCCGTTTATGTTAAATCTCAGTAGTTTTTTTGTTCTAGTTTTTGGACTTGAAGTATCAACACCAATTACACTAAAAAATTCCACTACGGCTTTTGGATCTGAAATTAAAAATTCTATCTCATTTCGACTCTTTAGATTGCCTTTTTTGATCAATTTACCCTTGTAAGTTAAAATAAAGGCACCTTCTTCATTCCTAACACGATAGGTGCACCCATTCTTGTTAAAAATTGTATCCTCTTGTAAAATTTCAGTTACAGGGATTTCTAGAGTCATTAGTTTAGCCATTAGGTTTTCTACATTCACCCCAACAAGTTTACCTTCTAGCTCCTCCATTAGTTTTTTTGAAGCGAGAGTTAATAAAACTCATCATACAACCTTTAACAAAGGTTGATCAAAACTCGTGGGCCTGTAGTCTAGCCTGGATAGGACATAAGGTTGCGGACCTTAAAGCCCGGGTTCAAATCCCGGCAGGCCCATAAAAACCTTTAAAATCAAAACAGTCAGAGAATATGTGTTGGGCTCGTAGCTCAGTTCGGTAGAGCGCCTGGCTCTTAACCAGGTGGTCGTGGGTTCAAATCCCCCCGGGCCCACTCTTTTTTAATTTAGTTAAGTATAATTTAGAAATGGATAATTTATTCGTAGTTCCTCAAAAAGCGGAGATAAAAGACGGCGACAAATATTTGATTCTAAGAAGGTCTTATGACAGTAAAACATATGGCGGTCACTGGGATTTCCCAGGTGGACGAATAAATCACAAAGAAGACGTTAAAGAAGCGTTAAAACGGGAAGTTTTAGAAGAAACCAAATTAAAAGTTGACGTTGGTAAATCCCTTTTTGTGTTCAGTGAAGACGTAGGTGTAGCTAATGCATATTTTGTAGTGTTTGAATGTACTTTATTATCTGGAGAAATTGAACTAAGTTCTGAGCACACTGAGTACAAGTGGGCAACTAAAGAAGAAATACTGAAAGAAGACAGGGTGGAAGAGTTCTTACTTTCTTTTCTTAGAAGCCGCTGAACCTTTCTTACCAAGTCGTTCCTTGTATTTTTTAAGAGATTTGTTTAGGGCTTTCTCTAGGTTGATATCAAAGGAGTTTGCAACCGTTATTAGGGAATAGAATACGTCTCCTAGTTCGTCCATAAGTTTATCGTGGTATTCTGTGTCTTTTCGCCCATAATTTGATGCATTTAGTATTTCTTTTGCAAATTCCCCTACTTCACTCATAAGATCGAGAGTTCGGTGTTCTGGAGCCACCTCCATCTTGTTTTTCTTGGTAAAATTAGCCACCTTTTTTTGTAGTTTTTCCATGTAAGTATAATAACCGAACTAATAGAAAAGTTATAAACATGAAATACAGGTTAAATTATGCCGCAATGGCAAAGACAGTCCTGCCGAGCAACGCGAGGCGGACAAAGTGTCGACTGATTCCAGTCGTGGGCCTGTAGTCTAGCGGAATGACGCTGCCTTTGCAAGGCAGAGGTCGGGGGTTCGATTCCCTCCAGGTCCATACAACCCCGTATAAACGGGGTTGATCAAAAATCTAACTATGTGGAATTCACACACACCACCCGCAAGTCCAGGTGAAACCTGAACAAAATGATCGAACTTTTTGAAGTTCGTGCCCCGGTGGCTCAGTGGGAGAGCGGCTGACTTGTAATCAGCAGGTCGCGAGTTCGATTCTCGCCCGGGGCTTATGAATTTGATTTTTGATTGGGGTGGAACACTAAGTGACACATTTGAAAGGTTTGTAGAAGCCGCGACTTTAATGTTTGATGAGTTGAATGAAACGTTCGGAAAAAATCACCAAGCAAATCCAGTTGAATTTAGGAAGCACTTTGGGATACCTTATATGAAGTTTTGGAATTATTTTTATCCAGAACTCAAAAAAGAGACACAAGATAATTTGTATAAAAAATATTTATTAGAAGTTTCAGAAGAGCGAGAAGTAAAAGAAGTAGAAGGAGCAAGTGAAGTGCTCAAATACCTCGACTCAAAGGGTCATAATTTATTTGTTGTCAGTTCAGACAGACCTGAAACGTTGATTAAAGACATCAAAGATAAGGGCTTTGATACATACTTTAATGAAGTTTATTCAAAAGTCCATGAAAAAAAAGAAGTACTAAATGAGCTCGTCGAAAAGTACAATATGGATAAAACTGAAACGTATTATATTGGTGACATAAAAGACGATGTTTTAGCCGCTAAATCAGCAGGAATTAAGAGTGTTGGGTTTAGTGGTGGCTTTCAAAGCAGAGAGTTTTTAGAAGAAGCAAAGCCAGATTACTTAGTCAATAAATTAGTAGAATTAAAAAATATTTTTTAGACAAATCAGAGGAAAGAGTTATAGAAACATCGTACTAAAAGTTTCATGAATGTAATTTTTGATTGGTCGGGAACTTTGAGCGATGATTTATATCCAGTATATCTTGCATCTCTAAAGACTCTTAAACACTTTGGCTGGACAAAACAAATGAGTTTTGATGAATTCAAAAATAGACTTGAGTTCCCATATATGGGATTTTATGATAAATTAATTCCAGGACATACCAAGGATGAAATTAATCTAATTTACACTAAGGCAATTCATGAAGTTGATGACCCAAAACCCTTCAAAGGAACTGAAGAACTTCTAGAAAAACTAAAAAGTAAAAATGCAAAAATAATTTTATTTAGTTCACATCCACAGTCAAAATTAATTGATGAGGTAGAAAAATACGGTTTTGAAAAGTATTTTGATGGGATTGAAGGGGGTGTTCATGATAAAGTTGAAGAAATTGAACACAATATAAAAAAGTATAATTTAGATCCAAAAGAAACTTATTATGTAGGCGACTCACCTCACGACATGCACGCAGCAAAGGAGGGCGGAGTAATTAGTATTGCTGTACCCTGGGGATACTTTAGTGAAGCCGACCTAAAAGGTGCAAAACCAGACCACTTGCCCAACGACTTTAAAGAATTAGCTAAAATTTTTAGTTAACTGGTAAGTTACCTAATTAGGCTTTAAACGATAGGAACCATAAATTAAGGTGGGTGAATACTATTTTGATATTGAGGTCTACTCTCCAGGACGTAGGCCAGATCCAAAAAAAGACAAAGTAATTTCAATTCAATACCAAAAAATTGATATGAGAACGGGAAAACCCAGAGGGGATCTTGTAATCTTAAAAGAATGGGAAAGTTCTGAAAAGGAAATCATAACCAAGTTTTATGAGAGGTTTTTTAAGAAAAGACGGAGCGTTTGGGATTTTATTCCAGTTGGTAATAATTTGAATTTTGAGTTTGAATTCTTACAGGAAAAGTTTAAGAAATTCTGCAGTGTTGATTTTACCAGTTTTGACTTTCACTATAATACGCCGCATTTTGACATCAAGGCATTACTTCTTATTTTGAATAATGGTGAGTTTAAGGGAAGTGGTCTACATAATTTTACCGGTAAAACCACCAGCGGTGTTGTAATTCGAGATTATTATGAGAGTAAAGAATATGATAAAATTGAAAAGTATATTGTTGAAGAAACAGAGGCATTTTTAGTTTTCTTACAAAAGATAATGGAACATTCTAGTAAGTGGCTAAAGGATGTTGTGGATGTTTAAGTTTTTGAAACAAAAAGATATACTTCAGACGCGTAAGAGTGTTCTTTTGGGAGATACGTGAGTTCATCGAGTTTTAGTCTAATGTCATATGGATATGCACAACCAAACCTCACCCCTTTTTCAAAGAATTTTTTTTGTTCTTCTTTTGATTCACCATTACCTAAAACATTACTAAGATACATAAAATCAGCATCAATTTGATTTTTAATATCTCCAACATAAATTTGAACTTCTTTGTTTCCATCTTTTACTTTTTTAAAAAAATTGTGAAGGTTTGAATAGTTTTCTTTAATAAAAGTTTCAAATGCATCTTTGGTTGGAGCACTATTATATCTTTTAAGAGAATTTTGCCAAACATCTTCAGGGTTATATGATACAAATTCAGAAAGTTCAGCTGAAATACTTTTTATTAGTTGATTATCTAAGGGTGCCTTGTCTTGTTTTATTGAATTTGTAAAATCAGCATAAGTTTCATTTTGTTCAATTAAGGCCGCAGCCAATCCAAATGCGTATAGGGATAAACTACTCTCATCAACTAAAACTAAAGGGTCTGTAAGTTCTTGTTCTTCATAGTGGGATAAAAATTGAAATACCGGACCTAACCACCCTACAATTACTGCCTTTTTCCCGCCAGTATCTTTTAGATTATCATTTAAAATTTTTTCATATTGAATATCATGATTAGTCTCATTAGTTATACTAAAATAACTAGGACTAGAGAGACCCGAATTACTAAGTTCATTAATTGCACGGTTTATTTGCCATCCCACTCCCTTTTAGCGTCTTTTTTGGTTTTTAATAGTTACTAATGCTTAAATCTAAGTGATTAGTAATAAAATTATGAGAAAACTTCTCCCAATTCTAGTAATTTTTGCTATGACTTTATCACTAGGCTTTGCTAGTGAGGTTACAGACACTATTGAAGACTTCGAACTTAATGTTGATCTTCAAAGATTAGTCATTAACAATGCTGAAGATCAAGGAAAAGACGTATCAACAGCAAGAATGCTTCTAACAGAATTTGAAGAGGCAGTAGATGACCTAAAAGATACTTATGCTGAATATGGCGAAGGAATTGAAACTCAAAAAGCTCAGAATGCCGCATGGGGAGTTCTTGTTAAGATTGGTGAAGAATATGAAAGACTCGAAATTAATTTTGGGGACGATAATAAGAATAAAGAAAAAGAAGCCCAAGAACAGGTAGAAGAAGCTATTGAAAATTTTGACACTCATTTTGAAGTACTTGATACCTTAGTTGAAGTCGCAGAGTTACAAGGAAAAGACGTCAGTGAGGCAAAGGCCGCCGTTAACTCCCTTCGTAGCAGATACGACACTATGGTTAATCACTACAATAAGGGAGAATACAAAGATGCTCAACGCGAGCTTTTTAGGATATTTTTAGATATGCCAGACCTTCAAGAAAAACTTGAAGACCTTGGTATTGAAGGTGATGAGGATAATAGACCAGTAAAGGAAAGAGTTGAAGAGACCCTTACTAAATTTGAGTATCCAATACAGGTTTTAGACTTAGTGCTTGATAATGCTGAAGCTGAAGGAAAAAATGTATCCATTGCAAGAAACACACTCGATGAGATGGAAAGTACACTTTCCGAAATTGATGATTTGTATGAAGAGGGGGAATACGATAATGCCTGGAGAAAAGTTATGAGACTTTTTGTTTTAGGGGTCAGACTTCAAAATGATCTAGCCGATCTTGATATTGATTTAGATGACGGGAGAACTAGTCAAGAAAAAGTTAAAGAAGCAATAGATGGTTTTGAAGTACATGAGGAATCAATTAATTTTGTATTTACTCAAGCCGGGAAAAAAGGGAAAGATATCAAAAAAGCTAAAGCCTTATTTGATGAAATGAAATCTTTGATGGTTACAATTGAAGACTTGTATGACAAAGGTAAGTATGAAGAAGCAGAACAAGTGTTGTTTCAAGTTTACATAAAATCCCCAGAATTTCAAGAGGAATTCCAAAAGGTAGTCAAGTCTTTAGAAGATACGCCTGAAGAGATGAGGGCAAAACTCCAAGATACCTTAGATGAATATGAAATGAATTTACCCCTCATTAGGCAATTTATTGAATTTGCAAAAGATCAAAGTAAAGATACAGAAAAAATTGAGGGGATGTTAGATGAATTTGAAGACCACATGGAAGATGTTAGAGAAAAGTTTGATGAAGGTGATTATAAGAATGCTAACAGGAAACTTCAAAGAGCCTACTTAGTTGCAATGCAATTTCAAAAAGAATTTGAAAAATTAAATGAGATTGATAAAGATGAAATTAGACAAAACATTGATGATGCAAAGGAAGGAATTGCTTTTGCAAAAGATATTGTTAAAGAACTAAAGCGTGCAGGATTAGAAGTTGAAGATGCCGAGAATCTAATTGAAAAAATTGAAAAGAGGATGAAAAGAGTAGAAGACTTGTATCAAGCAGGTGAATACAAGAAAGCCTCAAAAGAATTAACTAGAGCATTTTCACTTGGAGCAAAGCTTCAAGCAATATCGAGTGAATTAATTAAGGAGTATGAAGGTGAATAAAATGAAAATATTGTATGTATTATTTACGGTACTGGCAGTAGTTCTTTTTTTCTCCCTTATGGGCGAAAAGACAGAAATTACGGTTGATGAGATATCAATCTTTGGAGACAATCAAGCTATGAGTGGTGAGATAATTTCAGGTACATCAACTACAGGGGATATCTTCGGAGAAGATGCAGCAGTACAAGGTAATGTTTTTGGGGATTTAGGGTCAACCTAAGGCCAGCATAAAAGCCTTAAACAGTTGTATAACCTGTTAGTATGGAAGTTAGAGCAAGTCATATTTTGGTTGGAGACGAGAATAAAGCCAGAGAGCTTAAAGCAAAGGTTGATATTGGAGACGATTTTGCAACCCTTGCAAAAGCACACTCAAAGTGTCCTAGTAAAGCTAAAGGTGGAGACTTGGGCTTTTTTAAGAGAGGTAGGATGGTCCCTGCTTTTGACAAATTTTGTTTTTCTAATAAACAAGGTGCAACAGGAGTTATCAAAACGGAATTTGGGTGGCACGTAATTAAAGTTACTGGCGTGAAAAAATGAAAATTATATGTCCTAGTAAAACTAAGTCACCTTACACCTCAGTAATTGATGAACTATCAAAACGAGCAAGAGTTTCTGTTGAATTTGTAAAAAAGGTTGAAGTGAAAAATCCAATAGTTCTTGATGAACAGGGTGAAACTTTAACTATTAAAAAACTCAGCAGTTTTCCAGAAAACACGGTTTTTGTCATAGGCGGTCCAGATGGAACCTCAATTGAAGGTCTAAAGTATTCATTAGGACAATACACTCTAAATCATCAAATTGCAATAATTGTATTATTAGAACTCTTATTTCGTGCAAAAAATCCAAGTCATCCCTATAACAAACATTAGTCATCTTGGGGTAATTTGTCAAATTCTTGTTTCTTGTCACTAAACCATTTTTGCATATTATTAGGATCTTCAATAAGTTTCATCATGTCTTTCATAGCGTCTATATGTGATTTATCCCCTTCCCCATGCATCTTCATACCGTGGTATTTACTAAGTTCAGCCATTTCTTCAAAAGTCTCAGCATGAAACTCTAAGTCACAAGCACCACCAAGTTGTTTACAAGTCAGTGTTTTCATAGTACCAGTTAACACTGTTGATTATAAACAATGACGTTTTTGATTAAACTTTATTTTTGGTTAAGCTTTTTAGAAAAAAGCTTATGCGGGGGAAGGGATTTGAACCCTCGAACCACTAAGGACAGGATCCTCATTCCTGCGCGTTTGACCATACTTCGCTACCCCCGCAACCTACTGGTTGCTCGCGACTTTTTAATCAACCCTCTGTAGAGGGTTGTGTATTTTTAGTTTAAAATGTTTCCCAAAGCTTCCAAATTTCTCTTATAGTCTCTTTGTGACCAACGCCATAATTTTTATGCCCATTACTAGGCTCAGCAATAAACATACAATCCTTTTTTTGATATAATTTTTTTAATATGTCTTGAAAATCTTGACTGCCCCCACCCAAGGGAACTAAACCAAACCCGTTGTCATTATCCGCAACATGCACGGCTTTAATTTTATCAAAGACCGCTTCAATTTGTTTAAGTGGTGTTTCTTCTAATTTTTTCTCATACCAATTATGAAGGGTGTGAGGAATATCCATAAGAAGATTATCGCTCAAATTTCCAGCGTCAATCAAAGAACCAATTGTTAATCGGTCGGATCTAATTGGTAAATTTTCTAAAAGTGGGGTAGATGTTGAATTTTTTATTGCGGACGTAATTGCAGAACTGATGTCTTTTAGTTTATCTGCGGCTGCGTGAAGCACTGTATAATCAAGGTTTGCTTTCCCAGACACTTCATCCCAATGAATAAAATTACCATCAGCACTTGTTGGAAACGGAGGATGAAGTCCACGAAACTTGAAAGTTTTTCCTAAAAAATCGATAGCTTCAAGAGCGGTTTGTTGAGTATCACTTGGCGTTATTTGTAATTCAAATCCATTCACAATAATCCCATCTTTTTCTAATTCACCAATATTATCTAAAAACATTTGGACGTCTCTTGGTGCAACTTTCATGGCAAGGAGCATAAAAGCAGTCAAGGTAGTCATTTATAGTATTGAGCCGTGGGTTCACTGTGGAAAAATTAAATTATAAAGATTTTAATCAAATACTTTACAAGAGACGAAGTGTTGGATATAGTTTTTCTTCACAAAGTTTAAGTTTTCTACAAAGTTTAATACCAAAAAGTTTTAGTTCAGAAATAATAAAAAAATCAGATTGGGATAAGCTCGAATTTATTAGAGATGGTTCACTGATGACTTTAGAAGACACTTTAATTGTAAAAAAAGACTTAAAATTTTCAGCATTCATTACACCCCACAAAGCCTTAATTTATGATAAAAAATTGAAGGTTTTAGGAGAAAATTATAAGAGACCACTTAGCCTAAATCATTTAGTTTATTTAGTATTTTTAGTGGGGATTTTAGGAGTTTGGTGGTTTATATGAAGGATTTATCAGTAAAAAAAGAACTTAGTATTGAATTGGGGAGAAAAACAGTTCATTTCTTTATTGTTTTAGTTAATCTCTTACTTTTTCACCTATTTGAGTATAATTTAGTCCCGTTTTTAGTGGTTTTACTCATTTTTGGCATCGCAATCTCAGAAATAACGATTAGAGGGCACGAAATTCCAATTGTGAGTTGGGCAATTAAGAATTTTGATCGCCCTGAAAATACTGTATTTCGTCCAGGTCTTGGGGTTTTTACACTCATTACAGGTATTTTAATTACCATTTTATTATCTAAGTTTCTAGTCGTAAGTAAAACCTTCACAGAAGTCGCCATTCTAATGGCTGCTAGCGACACATTTTCAACAGTTTTGGGACTTATGTTTGGAAAAACTAGGTGGGGGTGGAATTTCAGAAAGACAGTTGAAGGAAGTTTTGCTTTTCTAATTTTTAGTATATTCGTGACTTCAGGTTATCTTGACGGTTTTTCAAGACTTATTGTCCCACTTGTTGCTACTTTAGTTGAAACTATTCCCAAAATGGATGATAATTTTGCAATTCCTACAGCCTCACTTTTGACATTAAAATTAATTGGCTAGTTTTTCAAGTGCCGTCGAGCGAAGCGAATATGACACATTTAATCAAACTTTATCAAAGTTTGAATGGGGCTGGTGGAATTCGAATCCACGACGACTCGGTCTTCAGCCGAGCGCTCTCCCAGGCTGAGCTACAGCCCCAAAACAATTGACATTTATATTTTAAAGACTATTGCATTATTATGAAGTACATCGTTCTTGTATTACTGGTCTTTTTAGCAGGTTGTACGTCCAATAAAGAAACATTACTTACACGAGATGGAGTTCAACTCACCTATAAATTTTATGAGGGTGGGTGGACAGGTGTAATTTTAGTTCACCAACTTGATGGGAGTAAAGAAGATTGGAGACCACTTGAGACTTCGTTAGAAAGGGAAGGCATCTCATATATTTCAATTGATCTTAGAGGTCACGGAGATAGTCAACAAGATTGGACAACATTTACTACTGAAGATTTTGTAAATATGGTCTATGATGTTGAGGCTGCACAAAAATTTATGAGACGAAATGGAATCAATGTAAAAACTATCATAGGGTCTAGTGTAGGTGCAAATGTAGTGTATAAGTATGCAATATGGAAAGAACCAGAGTCAATAATTTTGATGTCACCTGGCTTTAGTTATAGGGGACTAAACATAAGTCAAGAAATTGGAAATTATACCGGGAGCACTTTAGTCATAGTTGGTACTAGTGATACTTATTCAAAGACAACTCAAGACGTATTTATTAGAGACCAAAATGCTAGTGGGGCTGTAGTATCAGGACTAAAACACGGTAAAGACCTATTACCTCAAGCTAATATCAAAATTATTCAGTTTATTAATCGTGAGTAGATGTACAATACTCTTCAAAGGACCAAGATGTTGAAGACATTTTAATTTTGTATTCTTTTTCATCGTCCATTGTAGCATTAAAGTAAATATTTCCAACATCCGTAATATTTGTAGAAACAAATCCACTCGCAATCTCATCAAGTCCATATTTTACTTCGTAATATATGGGAACTGTAATTGGTGAATCAACACTAACTATAGCATATCCAGATGTATTAAAACAAGCGATTCCAAGCACTTTTGGTGAAATTCTTGCATCAACTAGTAATTCATCACCTTTATTGGTAGTTTCAGTTGAGATTTTGTTAAATTGATAAAAAGCCACAATCACGGTTGAAATTGAAATCAGTAAGAGGAGTGTTGTAACGACTACAGATGAAATTCCTTTCACTAAAGAAAATTACCCCACACTAATTATACGCTTCGTATATGGCATAAATCTCGTCACTTGAAAGGGCACCATTATACACATACAATTCATCAATTTTACCGTCAAAATAATTAGCTTGATTTCTTAGTTTACCTATATTAATTGAAGTGTCTGACGTTTGTAGGGTTTCCCAATTAAAGGTTTCAGTAGTTTTGAGTTGTCCATTAACGTACAGCGAAGTATCTGTACCATCAAAGGATGCTGCAATATGTTGCCAGGTTTTTGCACCTAAACTATCCGCGTAAATAATCTGGTAGTTAGAATCACTGTTTGCAATATACCAGAAAATTTGATTACTTGCATCAATACCCAAATCCCAAGTACGTGGAGAACTAGACAACAAACCCTTACTTATTATCCCTTGTTGAACTGAAGGTGTATTTGCATAAACCCAAGAAGTAATTGTAAGTTTTTTAGGTGTATCAAGACTTGATGAATCAGGTATATCAATATAATCATCAACACCATTAAAATTTATACCCGTGTTAATTTTTCCAGAAGTCCACATATGATCATCAAATACTGAAGAACCAACACCCTCATCAAAAGGCCAGTATGCAATCAAACCATCCGTAATATTTTGGTTCTGATAAAGCGAAGCAACTTCAGTACTATTTAGTGCACGGTTAAAAATTTTAACATCATCAAGAGTGCCATTAAAGTATAAGGAATTGTCATAAACAGTTCCACCTCGTCCAACTCTAAAGGGAACTGTTGGATTGGCAAGAACATTAGGCCATGAATCAGGATCCCATGCAGAAGACCCATCAAGATAAACTTGAACAAAAGTCCCATTAAAAGTACCAACAACATGGTGCCATAAACTATCATTCACTAAAGAACCACCCCACTTATCACCATAAGTAGTACCATTAGAAACTAAAAACCCAATTTGACCAAATCTTAGTCTCAAATAATATCCACCAACAGAATTATGGGTCACATATTTTGAAAGGATGGGATTATGTGGTGCCCCCCCTTCAGATGTTTTTATCCAAGCAGATACAGTAATATTAACGACATCAAAACCACTAGCGTGTGTAACATTTATGAAATTATCAACACCATCAAAGGATAGTGCACCATCATATTTTCCAGTCGCCCAACTAGAACCATGTACAGCACCATCCTTGTAACCATTTAGAACGCCATCATTACTCGTTGTAAGATCATCTATAGTGGTACCAGACGCTTCATCAAAAGAAAAGTATGAAACAGCACTATCATGAATTCTAGCATTACAAGTATCAGTTATTGACCATTTTGTTGTGTAAAATTCTACAACGTAACCCGTGTCTCTAGTCAAAAGTGCACCAAAGTAAAGTTTACCTTGACTAGTCACATTAGCATCAATTACTCCAGTCTTTACATTCACCCCTGCGGTGTTTTTTATCCTATAATTTAAGTTACCCACCAACCTTTCAGTTTGAATCACAACATATCCATGATCTAGAAAACATCTTGTAGTAAGAATTTGTGGTGGTTGTTCTGGATATATCAAGGCTTTTTCTGCTCCAGCCTGTGTATCAGTTATCATGCCTCTTAAAAACACAAAAAATCCGCTCACGACACCAACAGCTAAAAGAACCATCAAAATAGACTCAATACTAAGTTGTCCTTTCACTGAGCTCCCCCCACAGATGCTTGATAAAGTGTTTCAATTTCTTGAAGTGAAAAGGCACGGTTGTAAATTCGAACATCATCAATCGTACCATTAAAGGGATGATATGTAGGATAACTATATGCGAGAACACCAATAGTAACGTCTAGGGTTGATAATTGAATTGTATCGGAAGCAGCAGATGCCGAACCTTTTGGAACCGCGTCTCTATATTTTCTTAAATATTGTCCATCAAAAACCATGACTACGTGTTGCCAAGTATTCAAAGAAAGAGTTGTTCCAAGGGTGCGTACTTGTGTTTTGGATGGTGATATCCAGATATTTGCATCAAAAGCTCCAACAACAAAATCAAGATTATATCCACCCTTCCCAGGAGAATCACAACAATCCCTGCCTTTGCTAACAATGTAATGTGAATATGAAGAAAGATTGTAAGGATAAATCCAGGCAGAAATGGTAATATTTTTACTTATATTTAGAGATTCTGAATCTGGGACAACCACATATACATTAGAACCATTAAACTCAAGGGCACCAGATAAATGACCTTCAGTCCAAGTTGCTCCAACAACCACGCCATCATTATCATAGTCACTGGCGTCATTTGCTACCAAGCCCGTAGTCTCATCAAAAGTTAGATGGAGGACCTTATGTGGGTCGTTTATTGGTCGACAATATTCAGATATCTTCCACCTTTTCCCGGAAAGAGTAACAAAATATCTCTCGTCGCTTTCAAAAAAATATGGAAGATAAACTCTTCCCGTCCCAGTAATATTCATATCAACAAACCCTTCAGCAACTCGTTTGCCCGTATCAAGATCAACTGAATAGAGTGCTTGTCCCGATACTGTTTTTTGACCTTGACTTAGACTCAAGTCCATATAGCCATATCCATTATAGCAAATTAGATTCATGAGTTTTGGTGGAATATCTAGTTCAACCATTTGTTTTTCACTCTCAGATATTATATTAGTTTGAAGTCCCCTAATGTATGAAAAGAACATCACAGTACCCCCTATAACCACCAAAAACATAAGCACCATGGCAACTACAGCCGTTGCTCCTTTCATAAAAATTCAATGTATTAAGCTGATTTATTCTTTTGGATAGGTGTTTTAGTTCACATATCCATCATAAATAGCTTTAATTTCTTTATTTGTTAAAATTCTCGAATAAATTTTTACTTCATCAATTGCCCCATCAAAGAAACCTTGAGTTACATAAAGATTACCCTCACTCGTTGCAACGTCTATTTTATCAATTAAAGATTTGTCAAATTCGCCATCAACAAAAAGAGACCAGTTACCAGTTGATACTTCGTATTGTGCTACAATGTGGTAAAATTCACCAACAACCCAATTGGTTTTAGTGCTAACAAGGGCGTGATACTCACCAGTTTCAGGTCTCATTTCAAAAACAAGGGAACTTGCAGGTTTTGCACCATAAATCCAATATGGTCGTGAAGAACCACCCCCGTATTTTCTTATTTGTGTTCCTTGCCAACTAGAACCATCCCAATTACCAGGACTAAACCAATATGAAATTGCAAATTCACTAAGTTCAATTTCTTGGGGTTGGGTCACTGTAACTAAATCAGTACCATCAAAGAAAAGGGCGCTTCCTTTTTTTCCAGAAAACCACATATGGTTATCATGAGCAACTGTAAGTGATTTTTCATTAAAGCCCCAATAACCAATTATATCCTCAATTACACTTTGATTTACGTATAATGCAGAAATCTCAGATATAGTTAGTGAACGATTGTATAATCTAATTTCATCAATAGTTCCGTTATACCAATTTGGAGTTGGAAAATTTCCGTATTTACCTATTGTGAGATTACCAATACCATCTACATCAGAAGGAGAACCAAGAGTGTTGTTGTTTTCAAATTCACCATTAATATAAATTTGAATATCATTTCCATCTCGAACTCCTGTTACAAAATACCAAGTATCTGTAGTCAAAACGGTAGTGCTATCTACAAAACTACCAGATGTTTCAAATCTAATAGTATTTGTACTACGCACCAACAAAGAAAAGCCAGGCCAACCATCCGTTTGTAGTTTAGCCATGATAATCCTACTCCCACTACCTTCTTGTTTTATCCAAGCAGAAACTGTAAAATTATTTAGCCCAAAATTAAA
Organism: Candidatus Altarchaeota archaeon; assembly: GCA_018220935.1. Taxonomy (GTDB): domain Archaea; phylum SpSt-1190; class SpSt-1190; order SpSt-1190; family SpSt-1190; genus JAAOXX01. The sequence goes on from JAAOXU010000009.1 coordinate 35,431, forward strand.
TATACTAGAATTTCCCAAATCCACATAATTTCCACTACCATTAAAACTCAAAGCATCCCCCTCGTATCCAGAAGTAACACTTGCACCGATTATTGAGCCATCTAGACCACCAGAAAAAGTTCCATCATTATTATTGATTTTTTCATCAAGATTTGTACCAATACCTTCATCAAGAGGCATAAAAAAAGCAAGGTCCTTGTCATAAGTTGATGTACAGGTATCTGTTATTGACCAGGTGGGAGTGTATAAACGAAGGGTGTATTGTTTCCCTTTATCCATTGGTGCCCCAAAAACCACTTCACCCAGTTCACTAATATTAACACTTAAAACGCCCCTATCAATTTCTTTGCCATTTAGTTCGTCTAAAGTGTAGAGTAAATCTCCTTCAACAGAAGAGAGTATAACTACACCAAAATCAGAGTAGCACTTAGTTCTTAGAATTTGTATCGGCTCTTTTGGATAAATTAAAAGTTTTTGAGATTCGGCTAACGTATCAGAACTTAAATTAATAAAGAAGTAAAAAAAGCCACCAGCTGCTGAGATACCCATTAGGATTATCAAAACAGTTTGTAGACTAAGCTGACCTTTCATTAGATTAAGTACACCACTCGCCTAGAAAAACATTGGCAAGCTACTAAGTAGGGTTAATAAACTAGAAATTTGATTTAATTTGTGAAGTTAAGTGACGTAGGATTAAAGTATCCCGAATTAAAACCCATTTTAAGTAAATTTGATGGAATTAAAAATTTGTATCCAACTCAAAGTGATGCAATTAGGATGGGCGCATTAGAGACTAGTTTTTTGCTCGCAAGTGGAACTGCAAGTGGTAAGACTTTAGTTGCGAATTTAGCTGCAGCTAGAACGGTTTTATCAGGCAAAAAAGTACTGTATTTAGCACCTTTACGAAGTCTTGCTTTTGAAAAGTTTTCCGAATTTAAAAAACTCCCATTTAGAACTGCCATCTCAATTGGTGAGATGGACTCATCAGATCCATGGTTACAAAAATTTGATATTATTGTTGCAACTTATGAAAAGGCAGAAAGTTTAATTCGTCATAGACCAGATTGGCTAAAACAAATTGGGTTGGTTGTATTTGATGAGGCTCATGAGATGATGAGAAAACCATTAATTGAAACTTTAACTATAAAACTCAAGTGGGCTCAACGTTTGATTTTGTCTGCCACCATTGGTAATGTTAGTGAAATTGCAGATTGGCTGGGTTTTAAATATTTAGAAAGTGATTTTAGACCCGTACCACTTAAAGAAGGTGTAATTAAGGGATCAGAATTAGTATGGACTGATGAGGTTACTAAATTACAGTCCAATCTACAAGGTATTGAAGGGTTAATTGAGGACGGACTAAAAAAACAGCATCAAACTTTAATTTTCGCAAATACTCGTCGTGAGGCTGAGGCCACTGCCGAGAAGGCAACTCGTTTAATTGAAGGGTCAGTAGACGTACGGTCAGAAAAATTAGAAATTATTGCAAATGAAATTGAAGGTGCACTAGATTATCCGACACGTCAGTGTAAAAAATTAGCCGCAATAGTAAGACGCGGTTCAGCATTTCACCATGCAGGTTTAGTTAATGAACAGAGAATATTAGTTGAGAAGGCGTTTAAGACTGGTTTAATACCAGTTTTAGCCAGCACCGTAACCTTAGTTGCAGGAATTAATATGCCGAGTCGGCGGGTAATTGTTAAGAGTCCTCATTTTAGAGGTGAACCCTGGCCAGTTAGTCTCTACAAACAGGCAGCAGGTAGGAGTGGAAGACCTGGATACGATAAGGAAGGCGAATCAATTATACTTCATAAAAGACCTGATTTTGCACTTGAATACTATATTAACGGTCAGGTTGAGAATATTACTAGTCCACTCGCATATGAACCTACACTTCGCAGAGAAATAATCGGTTTGTTTGCTAGTGGGTTTGCAATGTCAAAAAAAGATGTTAAAGATTTTATGGGTAAAACCTTTTACGCATATCACCACGGAAATCCCGACAGAATTATCGAAATTAGCATGAGAGTTGTTGATAAATTAATAAGTTGGGATATGCTAAGTTCACAAAATAGTAAAGGGGACTTTTTGGCACCCACTAAATTGGGAAAAAGGGTAGCAGAATTATACATAGATCCACAAACAGCAGTAACTTGGATCAACGCATTTGAGGCGAGTTCACCATTAGGATATATTCACTTAATTGGTATGGGGGACGAAATGTATCTACCTGGACTAAAAAATTCTGAAAAGGAAGAATTAATGTACTCATACGCTTCACGCGGTGAGGAATTAATTTATCCTAAACCCGCACCTTGGGATTTAGAGTTTGAGAAGTATATGAAGGCACTAAAACTTTCAATGATAATTGAAGAATGGATTGAAGAAAAAACTGAAGACAGTATTTTAAACCGATTTGGTATTGCACCTGGGGATCTTAGAAATTATATTCGAAATACAGAATGGTTAGCATATGCATTAAATGAAGTTATTGGGGTTACAAAGGGCAAAAGAAATGATCTTTTAAAACTTAGTAAGAGAGTACGACACGGGGTTAGAAGTGAACTAGTTGAACTTGCAGACCTACCAGGCATTGGTAGGGTTAAATCAAGAAGACTTTACAAAAAAGGTGTAACCATCAGTAATATTAGAAAAAAATCAGACGCATTACTAACTGAAGTTATTGGAAAATCAGCAACTCGACGCTTAAGGGAAAAGCTCAAAAAGAGCTAAAGGATGTGCTTAGATGCCAAGAATAAAGGATCCATCATTATCAAATGAAGGAAAATTAAAGACTGAGTGGGCAGCAAGTGAAATGCAAACTCTAATCAAAATTAAGGAACGATTTGAAAAGGAAAAACCTCTTCAAGGAAAAAACATTGCGTGCTGTATGCACGTGACAAGTGAAACAGCAAATCTTATGCTCACACTAAAAGCCGCAGGGGCTAAAATTGCTTTGGCAGCAAGTAATCCACTTACAACCCAAGATAATGTGGCAGCATATCTTGTCAGTGAGGGAATAGATGTTTATGCCATTAAGGGTGATGATGTTTCAAATTATGAAAATAATCTAAAAGCTACACTAGAAATTAGACCACATATGGTTATGGATGACGGTGGAGATTTGACTGTCATGATTCATAAAGACGCTGAATTGTTAAGCAATGTAATTGGTGGGGCAGAAGAGACCACCACCGGCGTAATTAGACTCGAAAATATGGCAAAAGACGGAAAACTAAAGTATCCAGTAGTAGCAGTAAACGATTCACTAACTAAACAAATGTTTGATAATCGTTATGGGACTGGACAAAGTACTATTGACGGAATTTTACGCGCAACCAATATACTAATTGCAGGTAAGAATTTTGTAGTCGGTGGATATGGATGGTGTGGTAAAGGTGTTTCGCTTCGTGCTAAGGGACTTGGAGCCAGTGTAATTGTAACTGAAGTCGACCCAGTAAAAGCATTAGAAGCTGTCATGGAAGGTTTTAGAGTCATGCCCATGAATGAAGCAGCTAAAGTTGGTGATATTTTTGTAACTGTTACTGGCGGTAAGCACATAATTAATACAAATCATATGAAGCTAATGAAAGATAAAGCAATTTTAGCAAACTCTGGACATTTTGATATAGAAATTGATGTTGAGGGTTTAAGAAAAATTGCGAGTTCAAGTCGAGATGTACGAACTCACTTAAAAGAGTATATAGTTGACAGGAAAAAGATTTACTTACTTGCTGAAGGTAGATTAGTTAATTCTAGTGCAGCTGAGGGTCATCCTGCCGCCGTTATGGACATGAGTTTTGCAGATCAAGCATTAGCGTGTGAATACATACTAAATAATGAGCTGTCTGCAGGAGTTCATAGATTACCAGAATCGGTAGATAGAGACGTTGCAGCCGCAAAACTAGAATCAATGGGTATAAGAATTGATAAGTTATCAGAAACTCAAACGGACTACGCAAACAGCTGGAGCGAGTAGATAGCTATCGGATAGTTACCATAGGGCTTTTTTAAGAGAGGCAACTAAATATTTTGTGAGAACAATAGCCATAACTGCCGGGAAAGGTGGAGTTGGTAAGACCACATTAGCTTCAAATCTGTCAATATCACTCAATAAAATGGGTTTTAAAACGTGTGTATTAGATGCTAATTTTACAGCACCAGATTTGGGAACGCATTTTGGGATAAATGCAGATACAACACTCTGGGATGTACTCGAGGGTAAAGAACCCATCGAACATGCAATTTATGGACATGACTGTGGACTTCATATTATTCCAGGTAGTACTGGTGTTGAAAATTTCAAACAAGGTACTTACAAGAAATTAAAACGAAAAATTCGAACACTAAAATATGATTTTTTAATTTTAGATACTCCACCCGGACTAGGAGATGATGCAATCTCAGCATTAGGTCCAGCTAAGGAAATTTTAGTGGTCGCAAATCCAGAATGGACTAGTCTTAGTAATGCATATCGAGTCTATAAAACAGCTCAAAAGATGAAAAAGAATGTACTGGGGATAATTTTAAACCGACATTTGGCTCATGAATACGAACCAGACTCTGGTACTATTGAAAAGTTTACAGGACTAAAGGTTTTAGGAGAAATACCTGAGGATGTATCTGTTAGACGAAGCATTGCAGTGCAAAATCCAGTTGCACTCTCATATCCAGATTCAGAAGCAACTCTAGAAATTGAGAAAATTGCCGCGAGAATTGGCGGAATTGACTATAAGAGAAGATTAAGTGTAGTTCATAGATTCTTAAACTTTTTTGGACTTTTTGCCTAAAACTAAAGTTTTAAAGCATTTTGAACCGATTTTGAAAGTTTTACAATATCTTTAGCCACTTTATCAAGTGAAGCTTTTGGATTTTTTGCTACTACTTTTACTGTTGGCTTACCAATTAAAGGATGATCAACCCTATAACCTGCTTCAGCCTTATGAAGCCAAGAAAGCTCCTTTACTAAATTAGCTAAAGTATGATCCTCACTAACTAACTGAAACTCCCAAACGCCGTCTTTTTTACTGAGCTTCTTTATTTCCATAACTTGGTCAAAAAGAATGGTTTTTAACACTATGCCTAAAACTAATAAACTTGCAAAGTTAGTTTTAGCATGGGTCTAGCAGCAAAAAAAACCTCAATTCATGATGTTTTCATAGGTTTTAAAGAGGAACCAGAACAAAAGTTAATTTTGGATGGAAAAAACGTAACACATATACGTGTTATGGGTAGAGTCGTTGCTAAATTTTTAAATGAAGACGAGACTTTTGGAAGTATTACAATTGATGATGAGACCTCAACCATTAGGGCTAAGTTTTTTGCATCAAACATTACAGACTTGAATAAAATTAAATTGGGAGACTTGGTTGAGGTTATGGGACGCGTGAAAAAATATCAAGATGAAGTTCATATGATTACAGACTCTTTATCAATTTTTGAGAACATGAATTTTGAACTTTTAAGAAAATTAGAATTAATTAGTAAGAATGAAGGTTTAGAGAAAAAAGTAATTTTATCCATTAAAACTGGACTAATCAAAAGAGAAGAGCTAATTAAAGAATTTGGGGACACTGCGATCAAAACCATTGCAACTCTTATGGATAGGGGCGATATTTATGAATCAAATCCTGGTAGTTATTCTGTTGTCGAGTAAAATTTCGCTTTGTGGGAAATATGCTTATTAGTTACCATAAGTCAATCAAGTTATGAAGTGGAAAGAGTATGAACCCAGATGGCAAAAGAAATGGGACGAGAATCAAGTCTTTGTGCCAAAAGCAGGGGGTAAAAAATTCTTCTTAACTATTCCTTATCCATATACGAGTGGCGCATTACATATTGGCCACGGTAGAACTTATACTTTAGGGGACATAATTGCAAGGTTTAAGCGACATCAGGGGTATAATGTCTTGTTTCCAATGGCTTTTCATATATCTGGCTCCCCAATTTTAAGTATAAGTGACAAGATATCTCGCGAAGATTCAAAAACTGTAAATCTCTTTCTTGAATATTTGAGGATTTATGAGACTGAAGAAAAGTCATATGAGATTATCAAAGAGTTTGTAGATCCAAAAAAGGTTGCAACTTATTTTGCAGAAAAAATTGTTTCAGACTTCAAATCAATTGGGTACAGCATTGACTGGACTCGTGTGTTTAATACGGGCGAGGAAAAATACAATAAGTTTGTAGAGTGGCAATATCAAAAACTAAATGAGAAAGGAGTACTTGTAAAAGGAAAACACCCAATTTTATGGAGTTTAGAAGAGAATCAACCCGTTGGAGAAGATGATATTGCTGACGGTGATACCGACAAAGTTACAATTACTGATTTTAATATGATTAAATTTGATTTTGAAGGTGCTGTGTTAGTTGCAGCAACCCTTCGTCCCGAAACCATATATGGTGCAACCAATCTTTGGGTTCACCCTGAAGGAATTTATGTTCGAATTAGAATGGACGGTGAGACTTGGTTAGTCAGTAGAGAAGCTGCTAACAAACTAAAAGTTCAAGGACACGATGTTGATGTTGGAAAAGATTTTAGGGGTAGAGAAATTGTGGGAAGATTTGCAAAAAATCCAATTAGTGGAGAAAAGATGCCAATTTTACCTGCAAGTTTTGTAGATTTAGATGAAGGAACGGGAGTAGTATATTCAGTACCAGCCCATTCCCCATATGATTGGCAAGCCTTAGTTGACCTAAAAAATGACGTGAGACTTGGAAAATTAGTGGATTTAGACAACGTACCCGTAGTAATTGATGTTCCAGGATACACAATCCTTGCTAAAGAATTAAACGAGACTAATCGAATAAAGGATCAAAAAGATGGGAGATTAATTGAGGTCACTAAGGAAGCTTACAAGACCGAATTTTATTCAGGTCTTATGAATGCAAAGTGCGGTGAATTCAAAGGACTTCGCGTTAGTGAGGCTAAAGACAAAGTGAAAGACAAATTATTCAAAGACGGTATTGCCAAACTTTTGTATGAAACTAGTAGAAAAGCCATAACTCGAAGTAAAAATAAGGTTGTAGTTTCAGTTATTGACGACCAGTGGTTTATTGATTATAGTAATCCGCAGTGGAAAAAAACCACCAATAAATGGATTAATAAAATGAAAATTATTCCAGAAAAATACAAAAAAAGCTTTTTAGATACTGTTGAATGGCTTGATAAAAGACCATGTGCAAGACGACGTGGTCTTGGAACTAAGTTTCCACTTGACCCTGAATGGGTAATTGAACCTTTGTCAGACAGTACTCTTTACACAGCATTTTACACAGTATCAAAGCACTTGAATAGTATCTCAACAGACAAGATGAAACCAGAACTTTTTGATTTTGTATTTTTAGGTAGAGGAACACCAAATGAAATATCAAAATTAACCAAAATAAATAAAAATAAATTAAGTGAAATGCGAGATGAATTTTTAGCCTGGTATCCTAATGACTTGCGTCATACAGCTCCAGCACACATCAGTAATCACTTGACATTTTTCTTGATGCATCACATTATGATTTTTGATAAACCACATTGGCCTCAATCAATTAGTCTAAATGAGATGTTGATTAGAGAAGGTTTTAAGATGAGTAAAAGCAAGGGTAACATTATCCCCTTAGCTAAGGTGGCAGAAAAATATGGCTCAGATCTTTACAGACTCTATGTTGCATCTTCAGCCGATCTTGATGCAGTAATTGATTGGAGAGAACGAGATGTTCAAGCAGCCAGCGGCAAATTAAATAAATTTATAGAATTAATTAGTAGTGCATCTAAGGCAGAAGACGGTGAAATTGGATTAGTTGATGAATGGTTTATTTCAAAATTTAGATTATATTTAAGTGAAGCCACAAAACAAATGGAATCTTTAAAGTTTAGGGACGCCGTAGTGAACTTAATGTTTAAGCTATTAAATGATTATAAGTGGCTTGAGAAACGAAGCAAAAACCCACTCTCAACCATTAAACATATTGCAAGAGATTGGGTCGTCTCACTTGCACCAATAATACCACACACTGCAGAAGAGTGTTTTAGTTATCTTGGAATAAATGAATTTGCTTCACTCGCGACTTGGCCAGATCTAAAACAAAAAGTGAATAAGCAAGCAGTAATTAATGAGGATTTCGTTTTGAGTATTGTTAGTCAAATTAGAGATGTTGAAAAAATTTCAGGTAAAAAACCAAAAGTAGTTTATATCTACACTGCTGAACCTTGGAAAAATGATGCATTAAAAATAGTCCTAAAAGAAAAGGAAAGATCCATGGGAAAAATTAGTAGTTTTGATGATAAAACTAAAGCAGCTAAAGTTATTCAAAGTTTGATTAAAGGAAGAGTTTGGGAAAAATATAGCAAACCATTAGACGAGGAGACCATAATAACAGAGGCTACTAGTGCACTTGAAAATGAATTAGGTGTAAAACTAAAGATTAATTCAAGTAAAGATCCTTTAGGTAAAAAAGTGAAGGCCATGCCGTTTAGACCCGCAATATATTTGGAGTGACACAAAGTGAAAGCAGTTATTTTTGATATGGATGGTGTATTAGCTGATACACAAAAACTTCATGCAAAAATTGAGAGTGAAATTTTTAGGGAACTTGGAATTGATATCTCGCCCAGTGAAATGACAAGACGATTTGCCGGACTTAGTTTTAAATTACAAATAAATACAATTTTAAAAGAACACGGTAAATCAGCAGACATTGATGAGATTGATTTAGAAAAATATGAAAAATACATTAAAGCACTAGAGCAAGGAATTGAAGGTGTTAGAGGTGCTAGACCCTTAGTTGAATGGTTATATGAGAAAAAAGTACCAATGGCTATTGCAACTTCAAACAAAAGAAAAGCGGCACAAATTGTAGTAAAAGAATTGGGTCTAAATAATTACATAAAAGTTTTAGTAACTAGTGAAGATATTAGTTTAGGTAAACCATCACCAGACATATTCTTAGAAGCAGCAAAAAGAATTAATATAAATCCAAAAGATTGCATCGTAATTGAAGACGGAGAAAGTGGACTAATTGGTGCAAAAAAAGCAGGGATGAAAACTCTCGGATATAATACAGATGTCAAAAATAAAGGAGATTATTCTGCACTCACTATGGATGAAGTAAAAGGAATCTTAAAAAAAATATTTTAAGTCATCTTCAAATCTTTTAGTAAGCCTTCTTTAATATTCACAACTTTTATGAATTCTGCCTTCTCCCATAATTCACTAATACTTTTTGAACCAGAATAACTCATACCACTGCGAAGTCCACCAATAAGTTGAATTAAAATTTCTTTTAGGTCTCCTCGATATGGGACCATAGCTTCAATTCCTTCAGCAGCAAAATCCGTCAAATCAGATTCAAGTTCACTCCCTTCCCTAATCCTTTTATTTATGTTAGTACCGACTGAAGCCATGCCACTATACACTTTGTATTTTTTACCATTTCGTATAACAGACGTTCCCGGACTCTCCTTTGTACCAGCAAAAAGTCCACCAACCATAACTGTATTTGCACCAGCCGCAAATGCTTTTATTATTTCACCTGAACTTTTAATTCCACCATCTGAAATAATTGGTATATCTTCTTTTCTTGCCGCCTTAGCAGCCTCCATAATAGCAGTTACTTGTGGAACACCGGCACCAGCAACAACACGCGTAGTACAAATTGACCCACTACCAATCCCAATTTTAACACAATCTGCACCCGCATTAATTAGGTCTTTAGTACCTTCATCAGTTGCAACATTTCCTGCAACAAGTTGGAGTTTATCTCCAAATTCACCCCTCAGTTCTTTTATTGCATTAATTGACATCTCAGTATGGCCATGTGCCACATCAACACAAATTACATCAACCCCCGCATCAAGGAGTGCTGAAGTTCGCCTCATATGGTCTTTTACACCAACTGAAGCACCAACCAGTAATTGTCCCTTAGTGTCTTTAGTTGCATTTGGGTGATTTTGAGCACTAAGTAAATCTTTTATTATCACGAGACCTTTCACAACCCCATTCTCATCAACTAAAGGAATTTTTTCAACTTTGAATTTTTTCCAGATAGTCTTTAGTTCACTAAGACTAGCATCCGGACGCGCAGTAATAAGTTCGTTTTTTGGAGTCATTGCGTCTTCAACAAAGTCATGTAAATTTGCAAAGATTAAATCTCGTTTAGTAATAATGCCACTAAGCTCTTCTGAATTTTTAACAAGAAGTCCCCCAACACCAAGGCGATCCATTAGATCTTTTGCCTCACCCACTGTAGAGGTTTTTTTGATAAAGTAAGGATTCTCAACTACAAGATTCTCGGATCGTTTTACAGCCATGACTTCATTAACTTCATCTTCAGTAGTCATGAATCTGTGAATAAAACCAATACCACCATTTCTAGCCATTTCAATAGCCATTTTACTCTCAGTCACATTCATCATGTTTGACGAGATGAGTGGAACTTTGAGTTTTATCTTGTTTGTTAGTTCACTAGAAATTTTAATATCCCGCCTAGAATTTAAGGGGAATTTTTTTGGTACAAGAAGTACATCATCAAACCCATATGCTTCCTTTATCATATAATAATACGTCTTGATAATAAAAAAGTAGTGGTTTTAGATCACCACCAATTCACCAGGCACACGTCTAAAGGGTTGGATGTCACCTACGTGTTTTGCACCCACAAGAAATCTAGTTAGTCTCTCAACACCAAAACCGGCCCCAGCAGTTGGAACAAACCCAGCCCTTGCATACTTGAGGTACGGTTCATAGTCTTTTAGAGAAAATCCATCTCGCTTTATTCTCATAAGAATTCGTTCTAGCTTAAACTCTCTTTCAGCACCACTAAGTGCTTCACCATACCCTTCAGGATAAACTAAGTCATAGTTTTTGTAAAACCCAGGTCTGTCTTCGTCTTCAGCATCATAAAATTCACGTTTATGACTAATAGTCCAAAAGGGATCTTGTAAGTCCTTACTTGCAAGAGATTCCCATTCTTTTCCATATTTGTCATGAAGTTGTGTCGTTGTAAATTTCTTAAAAGGTCCAGGTACTTTTAGTTCGCGACCCCAAGTCGCAAGTTCATCTGGGCATTCTTTTATTACGTGTTTTATGGTGTGACGCAAGATATCCTCAGTTAGGCTAAAAACATCATCCATCGTACCATGAGCAATTTCATAATCAACTTGACTAAATTCAAAAAGATGGCGTCCAGACTTTTTTCTGTGCGCACTCTCAAGTCTCACGTTAGGAGATACAATGTAAAATTTGTCAATTCCACGTGTTGCTAATATTTGCTTATGCAGTACCATACTTTGAGTAAGCACAAGACTTTGTCCAAAGTACTCAATACTCGGAGTTTTGATTACTGAACTACCGGGATCTGGCCCTAAGGGGTCGGTGGTTGTACTAAGCACTATTGGCATAAGTTCAATAAAACCTTTTTTTCTAAAGCCAGAGTGTATGGCTTCAAGTGCTTTACTTTGGACTCTCAGTGCTCCAACCAGTTTTTTGCTATCCATAATTATACTTGACAAAAATTTCTTAAGACTTTAGTGCAAAAATTATGGAAAAAATCACCAAATTTCAAAGTATTTTTATAAAAAATGGAAAGATAGTCCAAAAATATAAAAGTTAATGAAATAATCTAATTATATGGATGATAAGGATAAAAAAATAATTATAGCACTAAAAAAAGAAGGGAGGGCACGTCTTAGTAAGATTTCACGAGAGATTGAGCTCCCACCAACTACTACATTTAATCGCATCAAAAAACTCGAGAAAGAAAAGATAATTTTTCCAACCATAAAACTTGATACAAAAAAATTAGGATACGGTGTTGAGTTTTTTAGTTTGATTAGTCTTGACACTGCTAAAGGAGATGTAGATCAAGAAGTAATAGCAAAGCAACTTGTAAAAATTCCAGGCATACTTGGAGCTTGGATAGTTACGGGGAGTGTTGATATTATTGCAAGGATTGTGGTTAAAGACATAGACGAGTTGAGTAACATTATTCTAAAAAAACTTAGAGAAATTAAAGGTGTGACTTCAACTGAAACTTTAGTCGTTATGAAAAAAGAAGAGGGTAACGAAATTAAGTTATTGGGTTAGTTTCATAAAATATGAGAGGGAGGGCGCCTCCGCTGGTACGGAGGCAGCCATGGGTGTCCGGCAAAGACCATAAGGTAAACCTTAAGGTTGGCCATGGGATAGGCCTTAATTATGAACCCCATCTACACATGGTTTCCCTATATGTGTGGGGTCTCGTTTGATCCACATTTTCGAGGCCGTCTTAACTGAATATTGCTAGCTTCACCTGGATGGTGGGCTGTATGTTGAACACTGTATTACAGTTTGGACATTGGTAGTAGGTGATCCGACCCAGATCCCCATCATCGAGCCACGTTCTCTTGCAGTCGGGACATTGGATGTCCATTGCGGGTCAATAATAACATTATTTTGAAAACAGTTATGCCATAAGGGAAAGATGCCAGTGTTGCCAATTTAAAGCCATATAAGTAAAATTGACGTGACGTTTAATCATACAGGACTTGACAAATTATTTGATGTAGAAAAAGGTATAGTAACTGCCCTAATTGGTGGACCTGGAACTGGAAAAACTAGTCTCGCACTATGTCTTGCAAAAAATTTCTCAAACCCATATTTTGTGGATACAGAAGGTCTTAGTATGGAAAGAGTAAAACAAATAGGGGTCTCTCAGCTACGAATTGCAAGAGTCAGAGAATTTGAGAATCAAACTAAAATAATTAGTTCATTTGATTTAGACGCGGATTTACTCATAATTGACAGTTTAGTGATGTTATACAGACTAGAATTAGCAAAGGATCACGAAAAGGCTAATAGATTACTTTCAAGACAAATTTCAAAGCTACATAATTTAGCAGACAAATTAAATATTCCAATTTTGATAACAGGACACGTGTACAAAAAAGATGGTAAGAAAAAAGTTGTAGGTGGTGATATTGTCAAGTATTGGGCAAAATCCATTATTTTACTTGAAAAAAAGGGTTTTAGTAAGAGAAAAGCCACACTGTTGAAGTCTCGGTCAAGGCGTGAAGGCACAGATACGAAATTTAAACTCTGTGAGACGGGGGTATGTTAGTGTATAAACCAGAAGTTGACAGTTTTTTGATGATTGATGCCATAAAAAAACTAGATTTGCAAGGGGGAGCTGCTTTAGAAGTTGGGTGCGGAAGTGGTGTTATTTCACTTGAATTAAAAAAAAGATTTGAAAACGTATTAGCAGTTGATATTGATACCGCAGCAGTTGAATTTACTAAAAGTAAAGGTATTAACGCACGAATTTCAGATTTATTTGAAAACGTTAGAGGTAAATTTGATTTAATCGTATTTAATCCCCCATACTTGCCTTGTGAAGATCAAGAAGATAAGGAAAATTGTTGTGGGGACGGGAGTGTTATCAAAAGATTTATTGTAGACGTACCATCATTTTTAGAAACGGGTGGAGTTATTTTACTTCTTGTTAGCACTCTAACACCTGTAATTCCAGAAGGTAAATTGATTTTAGAGAAGAAACTACACTTTGAAACACTCAAGGTGTATAGCCTAAATATTACCTAGTTGATTGTTTTTGTGGACTTCAAGGTTAAACGAGTTGGAGGTAAAAATGTTCTTGAGATAGACATGACACGAGCCATCTTCCCACCAGTTATTGAAGAGAGTGAGGCCACAATGGAGCAAGTAATTTTTGCTATAAAAAAGGCCAGAAAAATAGATGCAATTGTTTTGATTGGTAGACGTATTCGAGAATACGATGAAGATCAAACTGAAATGTTAGTTCAAGTATCAAACATAGTTGATAAAATAAATATTCCAGAAGCTAAAGTTAGACCTAGGGGTTGTCGAACTGGTGGAGATTGGGTTGAATTTGTAAGAGCGCTTGCTAGAACTGTAATTAAAGATCCAATTGGTGCTTATGTTGAACTCCGCAGAGAAAGACGATGGCAAAATATTCAGTATGAACGTGATGTAGATAATAGGGATGCTAAGTGTAGATTACATTATATTGAAGTTTTAGAGGCTTTTGAAGAAGAGTTCAGTGAACTTGAAATAATTAAGAGAACTAAAACCTCGTTAGAGGGCTATAAAGTAGGAGATAGGACACTTTACAGAAAGGTTTTTAGACCAGGAGTTAGACCAAACTTTACTTATACTAAACTTCAAGCACAGTATCCAAGAGGGGAAGAAGTTGACAGCTACAAAGTTGGGGATGCTGAAGTCACACTAATAAAACGTCCTAATTCAGTAAGAATGTTTTATCATTTACTCCCACCCGAATTTAAGCTCAGTGAAGTTGAGTACGGTTTAGTCGAGAAAATGAAAGAGAGGCTTATGATTTACAAGCCAAAAAGTGAAGACTTAGTTGAGCCTGAGACCATTCGTGAAGCTGTAAAAAATATTGCTCAAGATATGCTTAGGGAACGTGAGAAACAAAGTCATGTGAAACTTGATATTGAAAAGTTATCAGGAATTATTACTAGAGAAACAGTTGGTTTTGGTGTACTTGAAATTCTACTTCGAGACGAAAAAGTCCAAGACATTGCAATTAATGCACCCCTTACTAATCCAATTTTTATATATCACTCTGAATTTGAAGACTGTGAAAGTAATATTTATCCCACAGTTGAGGAGACACAAGCATGGGCCGCTAGACTTCGTCTTTTGAGTGGAAGACCACTCGATGAAAGTAATCCAGTACTTGACACCCAAATTGAATTTGGTAATATTAGGGCCCGAGTTGCCGCTATAACTCGTAGTCTTAGTCCATTTGGTTTAAGTTTTTCAGTAAGACGCCACAGAGAAAAACCTTGGACACTCCCCCTTTTCATTAATGCGGGTATGCTCACCCCACTAGCAGCAGGTTTACTTAGTTTCTTTGTAGATGGTGCTAGAACCATGTTAGTTGCAGGAACAAGGGGTGCAGGAAAAACTTCACTTTTGCAAAGTCTTATGGTCGAGATTATGAGACGATATCGTATAATTACAGTAGAAGACACACTCGAATTACCAGTACGTCACTTCATGAAAGCAGGTTACAATATTCAATCACTAAAAGTTCAAAGTCCAATTATTCCAATTGAAAGTGAACTAAGTGCTGAGGCAGGTATTAGAACCAGTCTCAGATTAGGTGACTCCGCTTTAATTGTAGGTGAGGTCAGAAGTAAGGAAGCACTAGCTTTGTATGAAGCTATGAGAGTTGGAGCTTTGGCTAATGTTGTGGCTGGAACTATTCACGGTGATTCTCCTTATGGGGTATATGACAGAGTTGTAAACGACCTAAAAGTACCAAAAACTAGTTTTAAGGCCACAGATTTAGTAATAATTGCAAATCCAATTAAGAGTGCTGATGGACTTCACCGTGTTAGACGCCTTGTGAGTATTACTGAAGTGCGAAAACATTGGGAAAATGATCCACTCATAGAGAAGGGCTTTGTTGATCTAATGAAGTATGATGCTAAAAAGGACATACTAAAACCAACCAGTGTTTTGATGGATGGGGAAAGTGACATAATTAATTCTATTGCAAGTAGAGTCAAAGATTGGGTTGGAGATTTTGACGCCGTGTGGGAGAACATTGAACTTCGAGCTAAGACAAAAAAGAGATTAGTTGATTTTGCTAATGCAACGGGGAGAAAAGACTTACTTGAAGCTAATTTTGTCATGGATGCTAATGATGTTTTTCACTTACTCGAAGAGCAAGTACGAGAAGAGGTTGGCGGTGCTGACACCAAAGAAATATTCTCAAGATGGGATAAATGGCTTAGAAGTCAATTGTAAAACCTTGAAAGATAAATACGCCCGCTACCAACTTTATTGTGGATTCAAGTCTTCATTATGATAAGTTTTTAGAGGATCAGAAGATTTACCTTTCTCGTTATGAAAAAGCTGCTAAATGGGCCACAAGCTTCATGAAACTCGAATTTGAGTATCCTGAATATGATAAAGAAATGGAAGCAGTTGAGTTTTACGCTAAATTTCAAGATGCTATGAATTTAGCAATAATTGCAGCATTTTTGACACTCCCACTTGCATTTCTCATATTTTTTACGGGTAAAACAGACATCACCACTTGGATTGCTGTTGGTCTCCCACTACTTAGTGGAGTTTCAGCTGCGTATTATCCACTCTACATTGCAAGACTAAGAAAATTAAAGATTGTAGGTCAAGCCCCCTTATCCATTTTGTACTTAGTTATTGCCATGGAAGTTACTCCTAATCTTGAATCAAGTGTAGCTTTTGCTGCTAAGAATATGCCAGATCCTTTGGGGCGCGTCTTCAAACGTCTGCTTTGGATGGTTGAGACTAGAACTGTCCCAGATATGGAGACTGCACTAAATTGGTATAGTACTGAAGTAAAAGAATGGGCACCACATATGTCTGAAGGCCTCTACCTTATTGCTGGTAGTATGAGAGAAGCTGGGGACATGAGAAAAAGAACTCTTGAGAAAGCAGTTGAGGTTGTACTTGACGGCACTCAAAGAATAATGGAAGACTTTGCAAGGGGACTTGATTTGCCAGTTATGGCAACTAACGCCTTTGGTATTATGCTCCCCGTACTACTTTTAGTTATGCTCCCAATTGTTAGTGTATTTGTTAGTACTGCTAATGTTGGTCCTGCCATGTTTTTGATTTATGATTTTGTGTTACCACTCATATTGTCAACTATTATTATTTTTATTTTGGGAAAAAGACCCGGCTCAATTAGTGAGATTACGTATAAGAAAAGTAAATTTAAAGTTAAATTATTTGGTCAAGAAATTGACGCTCTACCTTGGATGATAATTATAGGTTTTGTCTTTTTGATGATTCAAATTTTCATTATAGTCACAGTACCAGGTATATTATCCCCAGTAGTCCAAGGACTAGAAGCATCACCGTCAATAATGACTATACCATTTATTATTGCAATCGGAGTTCCAGTTGGTCTTTATTATCTATCTTGGGCTCAAGAAAATCAAGAAACTAAGAAAAAAATTGATGCACTTGAACGTGAGTTTGCTTCGGCATTGTATCAGTTAGGTAATACTATGAGTCAAGGTGTTCCAATAGAGCAAGCCATGGAAAATGTGGCCAGTAGGATGAAGGGAAGTGAAACTGAAGTATTTTTTAAGACTGCAATAAGTCGCATGAAAACTTTAGGTTGGCCACTTGAAATGGTGCTTTTTGATGAAAAATATGGAATAATGCATGAGTTTCCAAGTAATTTAATTAGAAATATTATGCTTGTCGTGTTAAAGAGTGCTGAGAAAGGCCCAAATAGTGCATCAATTACTGCCATAAGTGTTTCAAAATACCTAAAAGTTATGCAGGGCGTTAAAGATAAGATAAATGATTTACTTAGTGAAGCCGTATCTAGTATTAAATTTCAGGGGATGTTTTTGATTCCAATTATTACTGGTACTGTTGTTGGATTAGGGGAAATTACATCAAATCTTCTAGTTACAATTGGTCATCAAATTACTAGTATAACTTCAATTGGTGCAGTTTCAGGTGTTGGATACGTGTCTGACTTTCTAAATATTCAAGGGGCACTTCAACCTAGTTTTTTACAGGCGGTTGTCGGAGTATATGTATTAATTACTTGTGTCATCTTAGGTCTTTTTGTAGGTGGTCTTCAGGAAGGCTGGGACAAGATGGCAATGTATGAGAATATGGGCAAAGTTACTTTATTTGGTACAATAACGTATGTTATATCAACTGCGTTTGTAGCATTTATGTTTGGAGGGCTAGCTCAGTCGGTGATCTAATATGAGAAGTAATATTGAGTGGATGATGAGTTTTATTCCAACTATAATTGGTACTCTAATTCTTATTATGGCAATGATGGGAACAAATACACCTCTTTTAAGTGGGACCTTAAGGGTGATTGCGCTATCAAGTGCGCCTTCAAACTTTTTTAGGAACCAATTTGAAATGTTAAAGTATATTGCAGGACCATAAGGGTAGATGATAATATGGCAATAAATCAAAATACAGTAAATACTGTAATCAAGTGGGGAATGGCTTTATTACTTGCAATTATTGGTGGGGCAATTATGATTTCATTAATAGGCAAACAATTTCCCGGTGCAAAAATGATATTAACTGCATTAGGTGGTCAAGTTCAAGGCTTTGTAGGAAGCGGTAAAGTAAATGTAGGTGTTAGATGAATGGCAACGCAAGTAGGAGATATGGAAGAGATGGCAGTAGCAATGATTGTAATGGCTGTCAGACTGGGAATTATAATATATTTTGGAATGTATCTTTTAGCGGGATTACAACAAGCACTAACGCCCCCAATTGCAATGCCACTTGATTTTGGGAAAGCAGTAGGATGCGGTGCCCAAAGAGGTACAATTGGGTTTACACCCGTAGGTGGTTGTTAAATGAGTAGTGGATCCACAGACATGAATATGTATGCTTTGTTTCAGGCGGTGTCTTTAGTTATGGGGACTGCGGCATTGTTTTACACTATGAAAGGTATAGCAGGGGCTGAAGGCGTAAAAATTGTGACTGAACAAATTGGCAGAATGGCTCAAAGATTAGTTCAAGGCGTATTTGAAGGCCTGGGGAATATGCTCTAACCATTAGGTTTAATAGGTTAATTTGTGAATAGGTAGTATGACGTCAGAAAGATTCATGTGGATATTATTTGGGGTTATTGGAGTACTACTCGCACTGGGTCTTGGTGGAACCATTTACCCCAAGATTGTGGCGATGATAAATGGACTTTAATATTGTGGGTACAGCCATTGTCTTACTCCTCTCATTAAGCCTAATTGGTATGGCTTTGTATAGAATGACTTTTAGCCCAGAAGACAAAACATTAGACAGTATAATACAAAGTGCAGGGGAAGGTAGAGCGGACCGAATATTTTTGACACCAGATAATGATTTTGATGTGTGTGAATATCTTGGGTGGTCAAGTAGTTGTGAATTAGAATACGGGGTAATTGAATTTTGTGAACTTTATGGTGGAACATCTTATGAAATACGAGCACTGCCAAATAATCCGGGAGTTTGTTTAAACATTACGGAGACAACATAATGAATACTACACAAGTTCTAATGGGTACAGTCGTTTTTTTAGTGTCAATGTTTATGATGTTTAGAGTATTTTCGGCAATTGGGGACAAAGCATTAGCTGATAGTAAGGATTTGCCAAGTGATAAATTTATTAATTATATGAAAGATTATGACGGGAATTTGGTTTTTGAATTCTCATACACAGGAGAGCTAAACAAAGGTAATTTGGAGTTAGAGAGTGTACCTGCAGAAGATTTAGAAGTAATTGCAATAGGACCTGATGGTGAGAAAACAACTTATACTTTTAACGAAGATATTGATGCCATGGAAATAATACAAATTGATCTACCAGACGACACTGTAAACGCCAGACTGATTTACAAAGGAGCGTTAGTACAATGAAAGGTTTTGGGTGGATTCAAATGATAGTTTTACTCCTCATTATGTTAATGATTGCATATATCGCTGCAAATTCATTTTCTGGCCTTATAAGTGCAGTTAGCGGATCTTATAGTGGTGGAATTTAGCTAATAGTTAAATACTGAGATTTCCAAATTATTCTGTGAAAGGTGCCACACAAGTTATTGGGGTTGTTATGGCAGTAATTATTGCAGCAGCCATTATGGTACTTAGTTTTAGAATTTTAGGAACTGCTAATCAAGGAATTGAAGATATTGAGAACACAGGGAAAACTCAACAACAACGTCTTAGTGGAGTTCAA
>JAAOXU010000010.1 GCA_018220935.1 Candidatus Altarchaeota archaeon
ACCATTTCAAAAGCAGTTAAAATATTTGGTCTTATGCTCGCAGTATATTTTATAATTAGTATGGCAACTACGAGGATTTTACCCGTAGCTGGAAACTTAATAGGGGTTGATGTTAGTGTGAGTGGTGATGAGGCATATGAGGCTTGTCTTGATTTTAATAGGATGTTTTATGTGAGAGACTTCTTTTTTGACGAAAAAATTTCAGGAAGTAATGCTAAGACAAGTATGGCAGAAAAACTAAGACCATATGTAGGGGGGAGTGATTTAGAAGAGCGATATCAAAATGCAAAGATATTTTGTGGTGCAAGTATTACCTTAGTTAAGGGTGGAGAAGACGGCGAATTAGAAAAGGCTGTTAGTGAAGTTAATGAACTTTATGAACGATATGGTGCTAATTTTGATTTTTCAGATTTAAATACCCAAGTTCAAAACGAAAGAAAAGCAGTATGGTTACCTTACGTTTTAACCAGAGTCACAGAAGATTTTAGTTTAATGGGGGGTGTAAGCTAGTGGAAAACTCAATAAAAGGTGTTATTGGAGTTTTGGTGATAACTGGTGTTATTGTTGCCCCTATTGCTCAAAGAATTGGGGATGTAGGTGAGGATGTTTCTCTGACCACCTTACTCAGTATGATTGATACCCAAACTAATTTGATAAAAATGGCAGCAAAAGCAGATTTAAGAACAAAAAACACAGCTAAGACTATCTTAGAAATGGGTTCACTTTCTGCCGCTAAAAGGGCATTATACCCTAATACACTCACAGGCGATGATATTTTTGGTTTGGTCGCTTTTTTGAGTAGTGAGAATACTGATGCAAACTTTATCTCAGATGTATTTCCACACTGTCAAAAATGGTTAATTTTTGCAGAAACTGGACAAACTAAGTTTACAGCAACCCCAGATATTCTTGAAGCATATTTTAGTAGCATAACTGCAGAACAAATAAGTTCTCTAAGGCCTGCTGCTAGGGTATCTGAAGCACTTAACAATAAGGCAACGGCCGTTAAGAATTTTTGTGGAAGTACTTGTCTTTCAACCATTAGTTGCGGGAATTGTTGGGAACTACGACAAGATTTCTTATACGCACAAAATAGCGGAAATCTAGACAGGATACTTGAAGTTGATACGGAAATCCGTGAAGCTGGATGCGCGTTAAGTTGTGCTGATGTATGTGCAAACATATACAACTCACTCTCATTGATTGCAAGTACTAGTTTTATGGGCATTAATCTTGGGGAAGAAGCAACTATTGCAGATGTCTCATCAAAAATTGATTTTATTGATTTAGGGATAGGACTCCCTTAAAATCGGTAGTTTTTGGGGTTTTTTGAGGAAAAGGATTTATAGAAAATCAGACGTTTAATTATATGAAAGGTGACGCAGGGAGCCCAATTTGGATTGTTGTTACAATGCTTTTGGCATTAGTTGTTGGTATTACAATGTACCAATTACTTGCTAAGACCTCGGCCCAAAAAACATTTGATGATTGGATGGGTGAGATTGGAGGTGGCCAAGCAGAGTTATCCTTAGGTAGTTTTTGTGAAGCATGGGAAGATGCCGGTTTTGTTACTGGTGCAGTTAATGTACAAAGACAGGCCGAAGCAACAGTTTCAGCCGCACATCCTAGTATGGCTGTAAGATACTTTACTGAAACTGAATTCAACTTAGGCGAAAGGTTCTCCCCTTGTGACTGTGCAGTATATTTGTATCAAATAGGCAGTATGGATCAGTTAACCGTAAGAAATTGGTATGATCCAGATAATTGTCACGAGATGACAAATGACATCGCAGAAAGCAGGGGATTAACGAGGAGTTCTAGATGAGGGGTATTTCCTTACTTGTCTATACCATCCTTTTTACTTTTATTTTTTTCATTGATCAGAGTGCTTTTCTTAGCATGGCTGGTGCCATGAGAGGCGTACCAGCACAAATTGATTTTTTAGTAACCAAAATTGCTGAAGATATTGTTTATTCAGACACAGTAAGTATGCCTCAAGACATGGAAGTTTTTGTGAGTGAATGTTTTTTTCCAACTCACGAACATTTAAGTCAGGAAGGTCATGAAGCCGCAATATCTTCATGTGAGAATTCTATTGGGGTAGTTTGTCTTTTTTATAATTATTTTGGGTATATGTATAGTGCATGTCAAGGGATTCTTTTCACACCAACTGAGACTTTATATGATCTGGGCAGAGATCCTGGAATTTATACAGTAGTTAGGGATTTAGAAGAGAGAACTTTTACACTAACTAAGGCAGGAGTATAAGCAAACAATAGATTAAATATTAAAGATATATTGACTTTTATGGGCGTAGCTGAATTACCCTTAGTAGCCTCAGACATTATACAAAAACTAATTGTCTTTGGAATCACCATCCTTATTACTGAGAGTTATTTTACGTCACTTAGTTCAAGTATACTCTTATCTCAAGAAGCAGTAAAAGGGGATTCCCTTGCAAATGCTATGAGTACAATTAGTATGCATGAGAGTACTAATGTTTCAATAACATGGGACGGTTCTGCTTTTGTTGCTGGTGTGTCTGATGGTGCACTTCTCATGATTTACTCAACTAGGGGCGGGAGTGTCTCCCCATACCCGGCAGTTTATGCATTTCCAGGTTCTGTTGCAATAGGGGACAAAGGGTTTGAATATTATGGTGAAGTTGGCGCTCTAAATTTCAGTTTTTCAAATAATTTTAATGAAAGGAGTGTGATAGTGGGATGAAAGGAAGTATGTTAGGGCCGGTTTTAGTGGTTTTATTTGTAGCTATTACTGCAGTCTCAATGTATGGACAATTTAAGTTCTCAATACTCCCAAAAATAGATTCGTGGAGACTAACTAGAATTGCCATGATGCAAGCTCATTTAATGGCAAGTGAATTTAGACAAACTGATATAGGATTAGTTAAAAATTTAGAATTATCCCCCATAAAGTCTAAAGGTTATGTGGTTTTTTATGAAATAATTGAACCTGAAGAACCCTTTAGTTTACCAAGAGATGGCTATGGGTATATGGATCACGATCCAACAGATAGTTTTCTTGATCAAGTGGGTACAGGTATTGGAAATTTTTGGGGTGATGTTGTTTATACTTTTAGTCAGGATGTTGAGAGTGATGAAGGTCCAGAACCAAGGGGATATGCATTTTACAGTTTACCTGTTGTTTATGGGGAAGATAATAAGTTTGGATTTTTGTATGTTATTGTAACTAGGGATGTTGATGAAGAGGGCTGGGTCCGAGATTCATATGACGAGGGTGTTAAGGTATTAGATGAGATGGTGAGTGGATAAATGGTAAGTTTAAATGTGGGAAGGATTGCAAGCTCGTTAAAACCAAGCCCATTAACGGCAGGAAAAATTGCGTTTACTTTAGTCATGGCAGCATTAATTAGCCAATTCTTTAAAATTTCACTTGAAATTGATAGTAAATTCTCAAGATCAATGGATTCAGGATACCCGTACCTTCAAGCAGTTGGCATGCATCATGTTAATGGACGACCGTTCATGGAATATTTGAGTTTAGCATTAATTGAAAATTCGAATGAAGTTGATGGGGTTAACATAATTACTGAATTAGAAAAGTTTGGTGAACGGTTTATTTTACTTAATAGTTCTGGGTCGGTGGTGTTAGAGGTTGGTGAGAGTACTGGTAGAGACCGAGTTTTAGCAGTACCGCCAGGTGGGAGTTTGGTGATAAGATATGAGTGGAATTAGAGGATTTGCTACCATGTTATTTGCAATTGTTGCTGGTGCTTTACTGGCAGTTACAGCCTTTTTTGCTATGAGTCAGGCCACTAGACTTGAGATGTCTGCTGAAATTTTTCTTGCCGACTTAAGCACTTTAGATATGTTGTATAATGGGCGAAACATTCAAGAATACTTTGTAATTGGTCAAGATGATTTAATTAAAGCTTATATTGAGAAAGGGGGTCCTGGATTTTGTGGCTTTACTAGTATTGATAACAAAGTTATTAGTATTTGGGAGAGTGGAGAATGTTTAGCCACATATGACTATAGTCTTTCACAAAATGAAACGGGTGAACTTGCTAAATCAGTAATATCAAGTTATGCTTCAAGGTGGGGTTTAGAATATTTAGCAATCCAAGATAGGTTTTGTTTAAAATTTAAAGACAATTTACCGTTTGGAAAATATGAGTCAACAGCTTGTTTTGATTCGTACTTAATTGATGGAGTAAATATCGCTATACAAGATATGTTTGTTGAATATAATGCCGGCGGGGGAACTTGCGTTTGTCAAGGAACTTATAATATTTGTTGGGTTGATGTGAATGGACATAACTTCACTTATGCAAGAGAAACGTGTTAAGGATATCTTCTTCAAAAAAATGTAGTTTTGATGGGATTATTATCGAGTGTGGCCTAGCACCTAATTCAAGTTTGAGTAAATCAGTTAATTTAGCATAAACTATTTTTTCACTTTTATTTCCCAATCTTTCACATAGTATCATTTTACTCTCGTATCCCATATCACGTAATACCTTTAACGCATCATGTGCACTAAGCACTGGATCGATTAGACATAAAGTGTGAAGATTAACTTCTTGATTTGATTTTATTCGTTTACTGTCACTTCTAAAGTTTTTTGAAATTGTAACAATTCTGCCGAATTTATATGGACTAAGGCCCGTTTTTAGTATTGCATTCATTATTGAGGGTGCATGAATTATCTCGTATTTTACTTGGTTTTTTTGACAATCCAAAATAAGTGACATATGTGTAGTTGCAAACAAAGGATCACCGCCAACAAGAAGTGCAACGTCTTTTTCTTTAGCAAGTTTTATTAGAAGTTTACTTTCAGTGTCTTCTCGGCTAAGGTGTTTTGCACCCTTAACTTCATATGGGAAACTAGTGTAATCTTCGACATAAACTTCACTACATTTTTTTATGATGGCATCTCCTTTTAGGGTCATATCCCCAACTTCCAACCCCATACCAATTAGATAAAGCACGTAATTTCGTTAAAGACATAAATTAAGAAGGCTTCTATTTTATATGAAAATACTAGATGCTGGCGTCTTTATTGAAGGCTTGATGATAGAGGGCGTTACTACCACAAGAGTATCTGAGGAGGTTGAGGTTCCATTTGGTACTAATATAATAGATCCAACACTCGCGTCAATTAAACTAATAAAGGAAAAGGCGAAAGAATCAGGGGATTTTAGTGTTTTAAGTTCAGCAGACATATCAATTTTGGCGTTAGCTCTTGAATTAAAGGGAACGGTGGTAACTAATGATTTTGCAGTTCAAAATGTTGCTAGTAAGCTAAAAATCGGGTGGGAAGGCTCATCTAAATCCATAAAAAGGGAGATTTCTTGGGTTTGGTATTGTCCTGCCTGTTTTGCACGGTATAAGGTAAAAAAAGACTGTGATACCTGTGGTACTGAGACTAAAAGAAGGCCAAAGGGGAAAAAACGAGTAAAATCGAATGTTAGAGAGGGAGAATCTTTATAAAACGTCTTTTTACCACCTTAAGTGGCAAGAATATATTCACATCGTAAGGGAAAGAGTGGGAGTAAACGTCCATTTAGAACTAGTTCTCCTTCTTGGGTTAATTATTCAAAAGATGATGTAACTGCATTAATAGTGAAGCTTTCAAAAGAAGGTAGGAGCCCAGCTATGATTGGTACAGTATTAAGGGATTCATACGGCATCCCTTCAGTAAAACTCATCACGAATAAATCTGTAGTCGATATTCTAGAAGAAGGTGGAATAAAGGCAGAAGTTCCAAGAGATCTTTTTGATTTACTTGCAAAGTCAGTCAATTTGAGGGAGCACTTAATTAAGAATAAACAGGACAAACATAGCAAAAGAGGTTTGCAACAGGCTGAGATGAAAATTCTAAGGCTTGTTAAATACTACAAGAGAACTGGAAAATTACCATTAATCTGGAAGTATTCACCAGCAAACGCTAAAGTTATTGTCAGTGGTGATAAATGATGGCAAGAAGAGTTACAACTAAGGATAAGTGGAAGTCAAAAGTCTGGTTTGATATTTTGGCACCTAAACAATTTGGCGAAAAGGAAGTTGGGGAGACCCCAGCAAATGAAGCTAAAGATATTATTGGAAGGACTATTGGAGTTCCAGCCAGTGAAGTATCAACTGGTAAAAAATTAAATCTTATTAAGTTAGTTTTTGAAGTAAAGGAAGTTACAGGTAATAAAGCTAAGACTAAACTCATAAGTTATGAGGTTGTTAGAAGTTATATTCGAAGTATTGTTAGACGAAGAAAAAACAGAGTAGATCTTGTAAAAAATTATGAACTTGAAGGTAGAAAGGTTAGAGTGAAGGCTTTAGCTATGACTGCAGGAAAGTGTTATTCAAACCAAGAAAAAAATATTAGAAAAACTATGGAACAAACTATCGATGAACTAGTTCACGGAAAAACTGTTGATAATTTAATAGAGTCCGTATTGGATAGAAAAATCCAAGATGAAATTAGGGCAAGGTCAAAGAAAATTTTCCCATTGTCTAATGTCGAGATAAGAAAGATCGAACTATTAAGCTAATAAAAATTATTAGATATTTTTTAGTTCACTAAAGTTCTTTGATTACATTAACTGTAGTTGCAATCCAGAGTACTCCGCCAATAAAGACGAGTAGGAATGCCACAAAAAAGGTGAGAAGTGCATCAATTGTGCCCGCCTCACTAAAACTGAAACTAGACGTTAGAAGTGAGCCTAAAAGAATTGAGAAGGCCCCAAGACCTAAAAAGCCCAAGTCTTTAGTTTGCATTACTTACTCACCCACCCATTATTTTTAGTATTCACTTTGCCTTCTTTTTTCAAATAGAACAAATACCTTCTTGCAGTTTGAGTTGTAATTCCAACTTTTTTTGCAATAGCATCCATAGATTTAGGAGCTTTAGAAGTTTTTAGAAATTTAACAACACTTTCTTTTTTAGTTATTTTTGCACCAACTTTAGTTTTTTTAGTAGTCTTTTTCTTTACTGGTTTTTTCGTTTTCTTCTTTACCACTTTTTTCTTTAGTGGTTTCTTCTTGACTACCTTCTTTTTAACTAACTTTTTGGTTGTCTTTTTCTTAGTAACTTTCTTTTTCACAACTTTCTTCTTGGTTGCTGGTTTTCTTTTTACTTTCTTTTTAACAGCGGATTTTCCCGCTTCGCGAGATTTTCTCACAGGCTTAGTTAGTGGTAATTCTTTTAGAGTCACTACTTCTTGAAGCGCAGTATCAACCTCTGCTTTTTCTGCTCTACCAATTTCTTCGAGCATATCTGTTCGGTCAGTTTCCTCAACACCGAGTATCCAATTCAACATTTTCTTTAGCATGTAAGATATTGATCACTCTGACTAATAAACGTTTACTGTCTTAGACGAGTTCTTTTGTCTTTATTGTGTTTTACTTCATTCAAAATTTTAAGAAGTGACTCCTTAACACTGCTAAGTGGACTAGTTGATTCACACGAACTAATAAAAGTTCCAAATGTTGTTGAAATTTTTATATGACTCACCCAAACTCCCCTTTTAGACACATGAACACTTGAATACACAACTTTAATCAATTTATTCACTTTTGTTATAGTGTCATCAACTAATTCTTTAATTCTAACAACTTCACTAAGGTCTTCAACACCAGAATAAAATATTGGAACTGTATATTCTTGGTAACTTGCGGCAAGCTCAAGTAGATCCCTTTTATCAATGGTACCTACCGGGTTTCTGTGCTTATCCACAACTATAACTGGGGTTTCTAAAACTTTTTCAACAATTAGTTTTACACGAGTCCCAGTCTTTACAATTAGGGGTTTTTTGGTCATTCTTCCATTAAACCAAGTTCCAATAAGTTTTTTTTGTTCGTTTACAATTGGGAGTACTGCTAAATTAGTTGACGATGCTACATTTTGGATATTTGAGATATTTTTCTCAAAAACAAGGGGTGTCACACCCATAACAGTCTTAGCTTCACGTTTTGCTAGTTCTGGTGTATTTTTTAGTTGAAAAATTATTGAATTTATATCAATTGATTTATCTACCCCATCAACTTTTAGTGAATCAAGGGATGACTCTATCATAATTTTAGCCGCTTCATATAATTTGAGTTTAGGTGAAACTATTTTTTTTGAGACACTACCTTTTTTTGAGAAGTCTATGACAATACCACTTAACATAAAAGAAAAAGGAAGGGGAGTATATAGGGTTACCCTTAGAACCTATTTGTTACCCCAGCTCCTCAATTCTTCATAGAATTTTAATTCCTCGCCACTCAAACTTGGACTAACCTTTAGAAGTGCCTCCCTGAAATTACCCATAGTTACTTTTTCTATGAAGTTTTCAGGAGGTATTTCCCAACGTTCAAGTGATTCTTTACCTTTTTTTAAGAGACTTGATAAATCAGACTCAAGACCAGTTCCCTTAAAGAAGGTTTTTAGTTTTGATTCTTGTATTTTACCTTCAATGTAGGATCCAACTAAATTTTTAGCTTCTACTGATTTTTTCACACCCGCCCTAACAGCAATCATTATGGCTTCCCGTGAAAGACCAAATAGATCAGCACCAGTGAATTTTTCTGTCTTTTTAGCTACGTAAGTAAAATCAACATCATCACTTAGTGGTGTTTTACTAGTGTGAACCTTTAGAATTTTCTCTCGAGTCTCAACATCAGGCAAATTCAAATAAATTAAATTATCAAATCTACCAGGTCTAAGTAAGGCCGAATCGAGTAAATCTGGTCTGTTGGTTGCGGCAAGTACTACTACACCTCGGAGGTTTTCAATACCATCTAGTTCAGTTAAAAGTTGGTTTAGAACTCTGTCTGATGATTTACTAGAATCAGTCCCACGCTTAACTGCAATTGAATCAATCTCATCAAAAAAGATAATGGATGGTGCCATTTGTCTAGCTTTTTTGAATATTTTTCTAATTGCGCGTTCACTTTCCCCCACCCACTTACTAAGAAGTTCAGGTCCTTTTATTGCAATAAAATTAGCATTAGCTTCATTAGCTACTGCCTTTGCAATCATAGTTTTTCCAGTCCCAGGGGGTCCATAAACTAAGACACCTTTAGGTGGTTCAATACCGAGTGAATCATACATCTTAGGAAATTTTAGTGGCCACTCCACACCTTCCATAAGACGCTTTTTAGCCTCATCAAGACCACCAACATCATCCCACCTAACGTTTGGAATTTGTACTAATGCATCTCTCATACCACTAGGTTCAATTTCAAGAAGTGCACTCATAAAATCATCCATTGAAACTTCAATCTTATCGAGTAAGTCCATAGGGATTTTGTCAGGAATTTCACCTCGCTCTTTTATAATATCAGGTAAAATTCGCCTCAAGGCTTTTATTGCAGCTTCCTTTGTCAACATTGAGAGGTCAGCACCAGTAAAACCATTAGTTAGTTCTGAGATTCTTTCAAGATCAACATCTTTTGTCAAAGGCATGCCTCTCGTATGAATCTGCATAACTTCAAATCTTCCGTGCCTATCTGGAACACCAATTTCAATTTCCCTGTCAAATCTTCCAGGTCGCCTTAGAGCTGAATCAATAGAATCAGGTAAGTTAGTTGCACCAAGTACAATAACTTGCCCTCTCCCTTGTAATCCATCAAGAACAGTTAAGAGTTGGCTCACAACACGTCTTTCAACTTCACCATGTACTTCTTCTCGTTTGGGTGCAATTGCATCCATCTCATCAATAAACACTATGGCAGGTGAATTCTTTTCGGCTTCTTCAAAGATTTCCCTAAGTCGTTTTTCACTTTCCCCATAATACTTACTCATGATTTCAGGTCCATTTATTGTAATAAAGTAAGAATTTGTTTCATTTGCCACGGCCCTTGCAAGTAGTGTTTTACCAGTTCCAGGAGGTCCGTATAATAATACCCCTTTAGGTGGATCAATTCCCAATTTTTGAAACAATATTGGGTGTTTCATTGGAAGTTCAACCATTTCCCTTATCTTTTTGATTTCTTCACGTAATCCCCCAATATCTTCATATGTGATTCCAGGAACTGTTGCTTCTCCGGGCTTCATGGGTTTTTCACTTATTGTGATTTCACTGTCAGATGTGATATATACCACCCCTTTTGGACTGGTATTTGCCACAACAAAAGGAATTGATTGCCCCATAATATCAAACACTAAAAGATCACCCTTGTGAGCGGGTTTATTCATCAATCTTTGTTTGAAGTAGTTAGTAATGTCTCCTCGCAAAAATATTTTCTCAACTGGTGCAAGTAGTACTGATTTTGCCGGTTTTGCATCAGCTTTTGTAATCTCAACAAAATCACCAAGACTCACCCCAGAATTCTTTCGTAAAATACCATCAACCCTAATTATGGCAGCACCTTCATCTTGAAGTCTACTTCGCCATACGACTGCAGCAGTCCGGTTTTTTCCTCCAATGTTAATTATGTCCCCGGTTGATACACCGAGTTTATCCATAGTCTCATTATCAATCCTAGCAATGCCTCGTCCGACGTCGGCATACTCTGCTTCTGCTACTTTTAGTTTAATTGCCAATTATTCCACCTTTATTTTTGTACCCTTAGATTTTACCGTTTTTTTCATTGCGACTTCCAGAATACCGTTTTTGTATGTTGCCTTAATTGATTTTGGGTCAACTTCTTCAGGCAAAGTCAGTTGTTTTTGAAATCTTTGAGTTGAAGTACTGTGAATACCTTGTGCATCCATAGTTTTGGTTAATTTAGCCTTAATTTCTAGACTACTTGGTGTTGCATGAATATCTATATCATCTTTTTTTGCACCTGGGATTTCCATAGTTACAATAACTTCCAATTTAGTTTCATTAATATCAGTTAGAGGTTCTCTAACGTCACCAAGTTGTACAGTTTTTGGGTTCATCATTGGTGTAAAAATTTCAATTCTTCCACGACCAAGTAAACCTTCCACTAAGTCTGTCATTAACTTCTCAAATTTTTTTATATCATCAGTTGGGTCCATATTGTGTCACCACTGAGAGTCACCACGAACTTTAAAAACATTATCCGATTATGTTTTAAAACGTAGAGAATTTATATCAGCCAAAACCCTTTAGTTATGTGAAGAAGAATAAAAAGAATGTAGTACTACTTGGAACTACAAGTTTTTTTAATGACATTAGTAGTGAAGCAATTTTTACGTTACTCCCACTCTATATTCAGTCCCCAGGGTTACTTGGACTTATTGGTGGGATTATTAGTGGGTTAGGGGACATTATCAAAGTTTATTTTGGGTATTTATCTGACCATATAGGAAGACGTAGAATTATTATTTGGGTTGGGTACTTATTTTCAGCAATAGCAAAATTGATTATTCCCTTTGTTATAACGCCGTTTATCATTATTCTTTTAATTATTGACAGGATTGGTAAAGGAATTCGTGAAGGACCACGAGACGCTATTTTAAGTTTTTCAAAACATAAGGGTTGGGCGTTTGGCTTACAAAAAGCCATGGACACTTTTGGTGCAGTAGTTGGTGGACTGATCGCTTTTGTTTTTGTTTTGATGGGGGGTGGATATCAAGGTGCTATGATTTTTGTAGCCATTTTAGGTCTTTTTGCATTACTCCCACTTACCTTAATTGAACACACTCATGTTGATAAGAATCCTTTGAGTTTTAGAAAAACCATTAAAGGTATGAGTCACGGGATGGGTTGGTTTTTACTAGCAACTTCAGTTTTTGGAGTCGTTATGATCTCACCGCTTTTACTAATTAGGGAGGCATACTTAGAACTTGGCAATCTTGGAATTTTAGTTTATGTTTTATTTAATATTGTTTATGCTTTTTCAGCTAAATTAATTGGAGAAAATTCAGACAAATTGGGACGCACATGGGGTATGAATTTAAGTTTTTTAAGTGCAGCAATAGCCTTTTTAGCTGTGTTTTATGGGGGGTGGCTAGTTATTATAGGATTTATGATGTATGGAGTCGCAATGGGTGCTTTTAATTCAGTTAGTCGGGCACTTGTCAGTGAATTATTTACAAAACACACAGCAACTGCTCAAGGAATATTTCAAACTACTTTTGGACTCGCAGTTTTAGTAGGATCTAGTATTTTTGGTCTTTCACTCGGAACAATTGGAAAAGAAATATACTTAGTTGGAATTTTATTTTCACTTCTTGCGGCAGTTATTTTTAATTATTGGAGAGGAATTTCCAAAATTAAGTATTTAGTTTAAGTTAGTATTAGCTACTATCTCTATACACATAATACATTCTTTGAAAAAGTGTGATAAAAAGTAATATATTGAAAATTAGAAGTCCAGTCTCAACTTGATTAATAAAAAGAATTACTGCAATAAAAAATGCACGTTCAATTCTTTCAAGTATTCCCCCGCCTGCTTTTTTGTTTTTTGCTGATGCGTGACTTATCCCGTATGATAAAATAATTGCAGGCACTGCCAAAAAACTTTGAGTTGCAAGACCGATGTAGATTAAGCCTTCGCCAAGTCTATCAAATACTGCATCAAGTACTGCACCAAATTCACTTGTTAGTCCAGCACCTCTAGCTAAAGCACCATCAAGATGATCAAGTGTTGCTGAGATTAGTACAAAAATTCCGCCCCAGATAAATTTATCTGTGTAGATGAAATAACCCGCCACACCCGCTAAAATAAGCCCTAAAACGGTTAATTGGTTTGGTTTTACCCACCTACCTAAAGGAGCCCAGAATTTAGCTGCGTGCGGATCTACTTTATGTCTAAACTGACTAAGCATAAAAACAGAAAGACCCGTTGATTAAATAAATACGAGTTTTCTAAATAGATCTGCTGAGTTCGGCCATAGGATGACCTTTTGCATGAAGATTAAATTTTTTATACCATCCAAAAGGTGCGCGTTCACACTCTAATTTTTCAGTTAATTTATTTAGTACTAAAACCGCTTCTTTTGGACTTGAAAGATTCTCAGACAAATGTGCATATGGATAAATGAAAGCTTTCTCACACTTAACCCAATCAAGTACTTTTTTTATTTCACTAACCGCGGCATCAATTTTGTCTTTGTCTCCAGGTTCAACCGTAGTAAAAACTACTAAAGTGTTTTCAACTCGTTTGTGATCAGCAAAATCGGGTTCGGCAATTTTTGTGGCCTTAGTTGACCAGTACTCCATCAAATCTGCGTGTATTAGTAATATTCTCATTTAACTAGAAAGAACTAAAGGTTTATTTTATTTTCCCTGCAGGCGGGGAATTTTGCGCGTGACACAAATAAATGCGGTATGCGTTAGTCCTGAATTCATTGGTCTTAATTTATCTGGTTCAGTTTTCCATTCAATATTGGTTGAACTTACAATTTGATGATCTTTAAACAATCGAGTTGAAATTAACCACTGCCTAACTTGGTTTACTGTGGGGAGATAACATACAAAGTATCCACCAGTCTTTAGTGCAGAATAAGCGGCGTCAACACCTTCCCATGGGTTTGGTAAGTCATATAACACCATATCTAGATTCTTTTCACTTAGTTCAAAAATTGATTTGTTTTTCATTAAAACGTTTTTTGCTTTGAAGTCATCAACATTCTTCTTGGCAATTTTGTAGTGGTCTTCTCGAACCTCATATGAATATACTTTTTTTACTAATCTTGATAACCACAGTGTTAGATAACCAGAACCACTCCCACCTTCTGCCACTTTCCAATCTGAGCCTAATCCCGTTAAAGAAAGAATAGTTCCTATATCTTTTTTGTTTATTACTGCGGGGCCTCTTTTTATTTTAGTTAATTTATCTAAAAAACTTGCAGGGAATACTCTTGCCCACTCGGGTGGATTTTTTGGGTCAACTGTCCCTTTGCCAGTGTTTACTTTGTCTTTTCCTATCCAAATTTTTTTACCATCAGTTGCTGCCCACACCAGATAAAAGGGATTAGAAATTTAAAAAGAGACACGTAAGAAAAATATGAAAAACGGAGTCAAACTAACTTATACTCTGGCCATACTTTCAATCTTATTTCCCATATTACACAATGTATTCTATGCCATTTTTGGAATTGAGGAAGCCGTGTTCTTCTTACTAAGTCTTCTTGTGATAGTCTTATTCCCAATTTCGGCGGTCTTTAATTTTTATACTTACAAAAAGACAGGTGAGCCTAAAAATATCTGGAAGTTGGGTTTTCTTGGACTTTTAGGGCCATTACTCGTAGTTTTACTAAATACATCAAATAGTATGCTTGGATTAATGGGCTTTTTTGGATTTTTTGCACTAAAGAAAAATAAATAAGTTTGACCTGCCGAGCGTTAGCGAAGGTAGATCCTTTGATCAAAGTTTGTGTGGTCGGGCCCCGGTTGAGACGGTCGCATCCTATGTTGCGACTCTCTTTCGCTTTACGACAGCCATTAGTTATCGCCGCCTCTACGAGCAGAGATGGTTAGATAGGAACCTTATGACACTATCAGAGCACTGGTCGCGTCTAACCGAGATTGCCCCACACTTAGGTAACTCTCGTTTTGTGGATATTTATGTTAAACGGATGAATTTAGACGATTAAGTGCAAAATCTCGCATATCACCATAATTAATAATTTGAAATTCTTCACCTGACTTTTCATCATAAAGTTGGGCTTGATCAACACCAGATGCAACACGGACATAGCGACGCTCACGATTGTGGTTTTTTATGTATCCGTTGTCATCAGACACAGCCCTGCCATGAAGAGGATCATATGTCTGCCAGATTCCATTTCTAAAAACATCAACATATACATGACCTTGAATCCCCTCTTTTGGATTACTAAGCCAATCATCTCTGAAAGTCTCAACAAATTTTGCAGGAATCCCCATAGCCCTAGTAATTGAAGTAAATAGTATTGCTACATCTGAACAACCAGTCGTATAATTATCCTTTAAAATTTCATCACTAGTTCTTTTCCTAAAAACTTCAAGTTTATTATAATCATTATGTGGAATTGATTTAATGAGATGTTCTAACTCTTTGAGTTGATCTTCAGAATTTAAAACTACAGACGCAAGAGTTTGTACTCTCGGACCAAGCCTAGTGTATACACCCTCCTCCAAATATTTTTGAGATTCATCCATTGAAGTTCTTGATATGTTGTAATTATAATAATTGTGACTCATGGTTTGTAGCGATTATTTACTTTTTTTATGGTGCGCTTTAGTCCATCCCTAATATCTACACCCATAGTGTCTGCCAAGATTAAAGCCGTGATTAAAACGTCTGCAAATTCTTTTGAGAGGTTATCTTTTTTCATATTGTCTAATTTATGTTGTCTTTGAAGCGAAAGGGATGCTAAAACCTCTTCACTGAGTTCTCCTAGCTCTTCACTAAGTTTTACAGTTTGAGCCAGCGTCTTTTTTTCCTTGTCAATACCTGGGTGTTTTTCGCTGAGGAGTTTGTTTTCTTTTGATACGAAGTCTAGAAGGGTTTGCATTTTCATATTATTTGTCCATAAAACACATTATAGAAGTTACTAGAAATATGCCACAAATGGTCGAAATGTATATTAAGCCGGTTGATTAGTTCCCTTAGTAGGTGAATCATAATGGATGAAAGAATCAGAGGAAAAGATATCATGGGTAAAACAGTTGTTAGTAAAGAAGGTCGCAAATTTGGAATGGTAGGCGACGTGACCTTTGATCCATCAACTGGGGAACTACTTAGGCTAATTTTGGCTAATTCAACACAGTACGCAAAGAACTTACTCGGAACCGAGTTAAAAGTACCTTTTAGTGCTGTTGTTTCAATTGGAGATTTTGTAATAGTCAGTGAAGAAGACTTAGTATAAATCTTAAGATGCGTCAATTAGGTTTTTTGTTGTTTCAAGAAGTAGGATTGCGGCGTCGTATTTGTCTTTTACAAGCTCTTTTGCTTCAGGGATTGTTAGTTTCTTATTCCAATTTCTCCGTAATTTGTCAGATAAGCTGATTATACTCGCATTAATATCGCCACCCAGGTTTTTGGCACCAATATCTACTAAGTGAAAAATGGTGTCAAGATGTGACATTGCATCAGCATTTGCCACAATTTTTGCAGTTATCGTATTTGGAGTAACGTCTTTAGACCCTCTGTGAGATTCAACACAATGTTTAATTTCATCAATTATTTCTTTTTTGTAACCCACAGTTTTTAGTATTTTTTCAGCTTCTGGTACTCCGGTTTTTTCATGATCTTTAGGTCCAAATTTTACTCGACCAATATCATGGAGTAAAGCACCAAGTTCTGCTAGTTCTTCATTTTCACCCAATTTTTTAGCCAGTAATTTTGCATAGTTTACAACAACAGGAATGTGAAAATTCCAGTCCCACTCACTGCACTCACTCTTTACAATCTCACGTACACGACTAAGTTTATCAGTCATTAAATCAGCTTCATCTCAAAAACTTTACTCATTACTTCCTTCTCGATGCCAATGACGCAGCGTCCAACTTTTACATTAGGACCAACGTGTGAACCCTCACCAATTAAACTTTCAGTAATTACAGAATCATTATCAAGCTTAACACCAGGACCAATAATAGAATCAGATATATTCACATTCTTACCAATTTTAGCACCTGGATAGATTACTGTGTTTCTAATTTTACTCCCTGAACCTAATTTTACATCCTTAGCTGAAACATTTGGACCAACAAAAGACACATCACCTTTGACGTTCTCCAGACTAACTGGAGGGAAAATATTTACACCAGATACATTCTTTTGAGTCATTTCCATTCTTCGCTTTAGATAGTCTTGGTTAGCTTCAACGTATTCAGAAACAGTACCGAGGTGGTACCAGAAAGCTTCAAACTCATAGCCGTATACTGGCATTTTTCTCTGGACTAAATAATTAATCAACTCTTGCATATCCATCTTATATGGAATCTTGTCAAAGACTTCGAGTTCCATTACCATTATACCGGCAGATACTGTGTTTGAAAATACAAGATCAGGTCTTGGATCATGTAAGAATCTTACAACCATACCAGTAGGATCCGTGCTAGCTACACTATATCTCCAAGGATTGGTTGCTTGATGAAGTCCTAAAGTAATTAGGGGTTTCATTCGTTCATGAAAATTAATTAATGGTTCAACACGAAACGGAGTGAAAATATCAGAATAATGTACAATAAAAGTACCATCAACTACACGCTCAATTGCCCTTAGAGCTGAAGCGGAACCAGAAAAATCATCCTTTAACACTTGAACATCGTATTTTTTGAAGTGTTCTGGGAATGGTGTAACGACAATAACTTCATGTCCTTTTAGTTTTGATAATATACTTGAAAATAATTCCTTGCCAGCCACATTAAGAAATGTTTGGGGTTTTTTTGTTACAGGAAATTCTGAATTGTATCCTGCGGGTATGACTACTTGCATTTAAATAAGGAGTCCTTGTAGTTTAAAAATTAAACTATCTCTTCTAGAGCTGCCAAATATGCAGGTCTAGTGATGAAGTATCCAACAGTTAAGCCTAAAATAGTTGTTACTGCAAAACCTCTGACGGCCCCAACGCCAATAAACATCAAAGGAAACATAGCTGCCACCATAGTACCAAAAGCGGCCAAAATAACAAACATGGCTTCTTTTATGCCCTGTTTACTGACACCCATTAGGAGTTCATCAGTCATAATAATTTGCTGGTCAACCCCTGTACCTATGGTAATAATTAGTCCTGCAATTGCAGCTAAGTCAAGTTGCCAATTAATGAAACTTGCAATTGCTAAAGTAATCACTAGTTCACTCACAGCAGTAAAAATTATTGCACCAACCATTTCAGGATTGCGATATCTAACAAAAATAACAATACCAACAAAAACTGCAGCTAAGATACCCGCAAAGGCGGTGCTCTTTAAGAATTCAGATCCTAGAGCTGGGGAGACTTGTTGAAGACTAACGATTTCCATTTTAGTTGGAATTGAACCTGTCATTAAAATTGCAACCATTGTATTAAGATTAGTTTGTGCTTCTGCTTTAGTTTCAGCGCCACCAGTTATTTGAGCTGTTGGGATTTCTCTTCCCTGTAGATCTGATGAAATTTGCAGACTCTCAAGAAGTTTACCATCAATTAGAAGATTTAAATCTTTATTGAGATAAGGTCCATTAATTGAAGGGATAAGGGTGGATGTTACTTCTGCAAACTTTTTAGTTGCTTTTGATGATAATATCACCGGAATTGAATATTGGTATACATCATTTGTTCTATCTTGATAAAGCTGAATACCTGCTTTATCTACTCGTACATCATCCCCAGTAAAAATTGTAATATTATTTATTTGGCCTTCAAAATATCCTTCACTTGCCAAAAGAGATTCTATATCAGACTCACTTAGTCCTGCCGCTTCAACCACAACAAAACTATTTTGCAGGTCACTAGCCGCCCTTACTCTTATATCTCTAATTCCATAGACGTTTAATCTATTTTGTAGTACAGTTGTAATATCATCAAGTTCAACACTTTGATTGGTTGGTTTTAGTACAACACGAGATCCACCTTGAATATCAAAACCCCATTGCAGGTCCATTCCAGACCAAGGATGAAGTTCAAATGC
The DNA here is from genome assembly GCA_018220935.1 of Candidatus Altarchaeota archaeon. Taxonomy (GTDB): domain Archaea; phylum SpSt-1190; class SpSt-1190; order SpSt-1190; family SpSt-1190; genus JAAOXX01. The sequence continues at coordinate 18,476 of JAAOXU010000010.1, forward strand.
ACTCCACAAGAGAATAGCTAAAAGAAACATCACTCGCCATTTTTTAGTTATTTTTTCAAGTTTCATGATTTTGTCTCCGCATACCAGAGTACCATACTCAAAGATTGGAACCAAGTATTGATAATATCAAAGAATGCACCTAGCATCATTACTAGTGCTATATCTTTTATGAGAGTTGAAGTTGAAACTAAATAGAGTGCAGATAAACTCGCAAAAATAGCTGCACTCATCGTCATAGCAGTCTTCATGGCAAGAAGTGCTCGCTTTTTTGGATCCCCACTACCACCCCTTAAAATTTTAGTATCAAAGAGTACCTCACTATCAACAGACCAACCCATAAGCATGAGAAGGGCACCAATAGTGTGTGGTGCTAGTTTTACCCCAAAAAAGGTCATAAAGGCTGCAGTCTCAAACACATTTAGGAATCCAGAAAGTATTACAGTAAAAGCTACAATGGGGTGTCTAAAAATTAAAGCTAAGATTATACCCATAGCTAAAAAGCCAAGACCAACTGCAATGATTGATCCTCGCATAAAACTTTTACCCATTGAAGGACCAACCGACTTGACGTCATATTCTAGATCAGGAAATTTAAGTTCAATTTCACTTAAAATTTCACTTTGAGTAAATTGAGGTCCACCCTCAATTGCAACCGCGATTAAGTCACCACCATCATATGATCTTATTTCTCTAAAACTTAGTTCAAGATCTGTAAAATATTCCTTTGTACCTGATTGGATAAGATTTGTATATACTGTAAAAACAGTACCACCGCTAAGATCAATATCAAGTTCAAATACACTCCCAGTAGTCTTGTAAGTATAATAAAATGCAAAAGTTGCGATGATAAAAACAATCAAAGGAATTATCATTAAGGCTCTATAGTTTTTTGAGTACCACTCAGTAAATTTTCCATAGAACATAACTTTTTAGAAAATGGGTGATTTAAAAGAATAAGGTTATCACTATTTCGTAGTTAGTATACGATATTTAGGCTCAATACATTGGTTTTTATGACCAACCCACTAGTTGTAATAGGTTTAATTGTTGCTGGATTTTTTGTAGGCAATTTTTTGAGCTTTGCAATTGGTTTTTTGGAAAAAAATACATTTCCAGGAACTAGTGAGAATTGGTACAATATTATTATAGGTTGGATTTATTTTGCGTGTTTATTTTCAATACCGATGTCGGGGAACATACCACTTTTTATAATGACTGCGGGAATGTTCTTCTACGCTTTATACGGTAGTTTTGGAAAAGAAAAATTAAAACCGCTTAAGCAAGAAGATAAGGTGTTTACAAAGTGGTATTCAGGGTTTCCCTAGAAAGAGTTGTTAAGAGGATTCGTGAGCTTGAAGATCCTTTAGTGGTCTGTCATATTGATGCCGACGGTCTTAGTAGTGGTGGTATTGTAAAAAAGACTTTAGACACACTAGACATGAAACCAGAAGTTATGCCTATTCGTCAACTTGACCAAACCACGTATGATGATATTCCGTGGGATCGTAACTTAATTTTTGTGGATTTGGGGAGTGGTAAGCCTGAATGGACCCGCAGTCATGTTGTAATTGATCATCACCAACCCATCCAAAAACCACCCTATCATTTTAATGCACATGATCTTGGCATTAACGGCTCAAGGGAAATAAGTGCAAGTGGACTCTCCTACATTATTTCAAAAGAATTAATTGGACATAGTGAACTTGCAGGCCCTGCAGTAGTTGGTGCTATGGGAGACAGAGTTAAAGTCCCATTAAAGGGTTATTCAAAAGTTCCACTTGAGACTAAGTGGGTTAAGACGGTTAAAGGACTGAGGTATTATGGGCGAGAAACTAGGCCAATTTCTCTTATGCTCCAATATGCAAGTGATCCATTTATTCCAGGAATTAGTAGTGAGCGTAGTCAGTGCTATAAATTTTTACAAGATTTAAAAATTGAGCATAGTAAAACTTATCACTCCCTCTCTAAAGACGAAAGAACCAAACTAAATGACGCTTTAATCAAATTTGCGGCTAAAAGGGGCGTTCCAGTTCACAAAATGATGGGAGAATATTATATCTTACCCGCTATGCCAAAAGGGTCAGAAATGAGAGACGCCAATGAATTTTCAACTTTACTAAATGCCTGTGGAAGACATGACAGACCAGAAATTGGAATCGGTTTAGTCACAGGGGAAAATGTATATGAGGAAGCAAAAAAATTGCTTAGGATTCACAGACGCTTACTTAGTCGTGGAATGGATGAACTAAGAGTTAAAGGAACAGAAGAGCGTAAAACTTATCACCTCTTCATTTCAGACACCATTAAACCCACACTCGTAGGAATTGTAGCAGGTATTGCATTATCATCTAGGGTCGTTGATCACAGAAAACCCATAATTGCTTTGAGTAAAGATAAAGAAGGTTGGAAGGTCAGCGGCAGGGGAACTCTTGAACTATTAGACAAAGGTATCAATATTGGTCTTGCTATGCGTGAGGCATCAAAAGGTATTGGAGAAGGTGGTGGACACGACGTTGCAGCAGGTGCATTTGTCCCAGATGATCACATTAAAGTCTTTTTGAATAGGCTTGACTTAATCTTTAGGAGACAAACTTCATGATTGATTTTTTGGATCAGTACAAAACACAAGTTGACAATGAAATAAAAGTTGCTTTTTCTTCTAAACAAAAAGAACTAATGAGTAGGTGTCAGGATTATGTTGAGCGTGGAGGAAAACGCATAAGACCTTTGTTAGTTTTTTTAGGTGCACTTGAAGGCGAGGGTAAACCTGAGGACGTCCTAAAAGTGGCAGCTTCAATTGAGATTATGCATAATTTTACACTTGTTCATGATGATATTGAAGACAAGAGTGATTTTAGACGCGGCAGTCCAGCACTCCATAAAACTCACGGAATTCCTTTAGCAATTAATACAGGGGATGCTATGTTTGCCAAATCGTTTGAACTCATTTCAAGTGTAAGTCAAAAACTTGCAAATGAATTTGCTAAAACTATGTGGGAAATTGCAAGTGGTCAGGATTTAGATATATCTTGGTCAGAGTCAAGTAAAATTCCAAGTGAAAGTGATTATATTTTGATGGTTAGTAAAAAGACAGGTGAGCTAATCGGATTTAGTCTTGAATCTGGATACACTGCAGTATCTGGTGAGTCTAATCCTAAATTAAAGAAATTAGGTATAAATTTAGGAATTGCGTTTCAAATAATTGATGACGTTTTAGGGGTTATAGGGGACAAGAAGACTACAGGTAAAGATACAGATAAAGACATAATTGAAGGTAAGAGAAGTTTACCAATAATTAAGGCAATTGAGCTTAGTCCTAATGGGGATAAAATTAAAAAAATAATTTTAAAAAAGGAAAAAACTAGTGAGGATATTGCATTGGTTAGACGTGAAGTTAAAGCATCTGGAGCGGTTGATTATTGTTTTGAACTCGCAAAACAAATCATAAAAAATCAGAATTATGATTTTAAAAATAAACAAGTTGAGGTGGCAGTAAATCAACTAAAAGAATTTTTTGTAAATAGAAAATATTAGTGGGTGCTGGTAGTAGGCCCCCTTCTGTTACCGAGCTTCATCCCGCAAAGCGGAACTTATGTGACCCGGATGCGACATCTATCTAAGCCCCCGCTACGCGGGGTTGCACTCAGTCGGGTGAAGACCGTTTCATCCCACACACCTTCAACCTTCGTCTATTGACACATACGTCCAGTGATAGGGTAATCGTTTCTGTTCCCTCACCTGAGATTCTCATCCCAATACGACTTTTCATCCCCCCGCGAACGGGGGGAATCACGAGTGGGGGGACCTTCCTCCGTAGCCCTCGCCGAAGCGAGTGGTGTGGAAAGTCGCTCTACCAGCTCCCAAGAATTACTTCTTTTTCCTCTTTTTAGCTTTTTTCCTTGGCTTAGAATACGTGATTTGGAACTTTAATTTGGTAATTCCAACGGACCACGTCCATAAAAACAAAATAAATCCAATAGCTAGATATTGAAATCCTGGATGAAAGTAATCAAAGCTATTTGGGAAAAACATTAAAATATCAAGTCTAATCAAGTTAAAAAGTAGAATTGCAATTAATGATTTTATTGCTTTAGCATAATCTTTCTTTTTGGGCCATGATAAGAACAAAGCCAGAAATACAAAGATTTCTTTCCATGCAGTACAATCAGTTATAATTTGAAGAACAAATTCCCCACGCTTCAAAAAGATACCATCCATACTAGTTAGTAATATTGAACCAGACGTATAACTAACCAACTTAGCCGTAAAAAGTTTTAGTAAGTAAAAGTTTGGTGCCAGCCACCAGACGCCGTAAAATATTAAGCCAAAAAACAAAAGATTAACCGTAAAGTTTACTTTGTACTTTAGTTTTTTTGGGACTTTTAGTTTAATTTTCATTTTCGGAATCTCCGCTTATACTCTTGTATCATAGTATAGATCCACCCTCTTATATCCTCTTTCTCCTTTGAGGTCGATTCAGGTGTGATTTTGTTTAGTTGTTTTAATTTGGCTTCAATTTTTGAGAGCCTACTATGAGCCTCACTAAGGTCTTTTTCAATACGGAGCCTTGCATTACGTTCCTCACGTAAACCCTTTGAAACTATGTGTTTTTTTACTATAGTTTTAGGTGTTTGTTCCTTTAAACTATTCAAAGTTTTTTCTTGTGCTTTTATTATGTTTTCAGCTATTTCGAGTTTCCTAATCAAGTCTTTTACTCGTCTAGTAAGATCTAAGTCTTTTCTTTTGGGTTTAATACCTTTTATATTAGTTTTATCAATTTCACTAAGGTTTGTGAGTTTTTTGTCTAGTAAAAGCTTGAAAATGTCACGTTCTTTTGCAAAAACTTTTTTTATTGTAGTTCTATAGTGTCTATAGGCATATAACGCACTTGCGAGTGCGTCTTTTTCGTGTTGATTTTGAGGTTTGTAGGCTTTAGTTATTTCTGCCTTTTCTTTTAAGGTTAAATCTTTTTTTGGAAAAAATGTAATAGCACCAAATGAAGTCGCAAGTTGTTGAACAGACACCATAAACCGCTTATCAGATGAAATAATAACGGGTTTAAAGGGCGCTATGAGCTCCTTTGCCTGCCTTACGCCACCCCCCATAGTTACAAGCATTAAAAGTTCGCCTTTAAGATCTAAAACTGCTAAAGCACTAGTTGTACCGGGATCAAAGCCGACTATCACTTAAAAAGAGTAGTCATACTTTTAAGTATATAACGCCACATATTACAGTGCAGATAGGAACGTGTGGTTGGAGTTATTTACCAAAAAAATTTGTAAGTCCTGGTATGAGTAGGCTCACGGCTTACGCAAAAATTTTTGATTCTGTTGAGATTACGTCTACGTTTTATCAAATGCCAAAGACTAGCACGGCACGAGCATGGCGAAAAGAAGTTGACGCCGTAAATCCAAACTTCGAATTTTCAGTAAAAATCCCAAAATTAATTACGCACGTGAGTAATTTTTCTGATCAAGGAACTTGGGAGAAAATCAAAGATATTGCAGAGGCCTTAAGGGCAAAAGTTTTGGTATTTCAGACACCAAAAACCTTCGCTGAGACTAAGGCAAATATTAAACGATTAAGTGATTTTTTCAAGAAAATTGATGGTTTTGAATTTGCACTTGAACCTAGAGGATGGAGTAGAGAGACTATTGAGACTTTACTCCCCGAATTAGGATTAAAACATATTGTTGATCCATTTAGTGAAAAGCCAATTAAACAGAAATTCAATTATTATCGACTTCATGGTAGAGGTAATATTATGTATAGATATAGATTCAAAGAAGACGATCTTGACTTTTTAAAGAAGAGAATGAAGAAAAAGGATTATTTGAGGTTCAATAATATTTTCATGTATGATGATGCTATGCGTATGATTGAGCTAGTAAAGTAATTAATAGCTCTTATGCACAATTGTTTTATGATATTTCTAAAGGTTGATGGGAAAATACTCACCAAAAAAAGACAATTTACTGTAGATTGGACTGGACTTAATACTGTAGTTGAGAGTATTGATGAGCTTGGAGAGGAAACGATTATCGGTCATGGTGGCGGTAGTTTTAGTGAGACTATACAAACCGAATATAAAGGGGTTAGAGAGGGTTTTTTTAAAATCCGTGAAGCCATGAATAAACTAAACGCCTTGTTTACATCAAGTCTAATTGCCAAGGGCATCGATGCCATTAGTTTTTCACCTAGTGCCTTTTGTATATCAAAGGGTGAAAAAATTCAAAAAATGTTTTATGAGCCAATTGTTGACTCACTAAAAAATTATGTTCCAGTAATTCATAGTGGCGCCGTACTTGACAGGGAAACCATTTACAAAGTTTATAGTGTGGATGAATTATTTTATGTTTTAGCTCAACACATAAAACCAAGAAAATTTTTAGTTGCAAGTGATTCGGCAATTGAGGTCGATAATGAGATGGTAAAAGAGATTGCCGATTGGAATTTTAGAGACGTTATAAAGGGTGTTGGGGAAGAAAAAAAGCAGCAAATTATGGATGCAGCTAAAATTTCTAGTAGACATCAACTTGAAGTCAATATCTTTGATGGTTCAGTTCCAGGTGCAATTAAACGTGCGTGGAAGTTTGGAGAAGGCACAAGAATTAGAGTAACAAGAATTCCAAAATCACTGGATTAAAATTTCAGTACTAATAGACTGACCTGGTAGACCTTTGTCAAATCTAGCTCTTACTACACCTTTGTTGCCATGAGCACCACTGATGTGACCTATCATTTCTTTACCAGCTGGACTTTTCCAAACGACTTTTCTACCGTGGAGTTTGTCTGCTTGCTCTTTAGTCTCAACACCCTCAACCTTGATTATCATCTGACGGGTGTTTTGAGTACGTCTACCCATTCGATAGTTGACTATTATACCTTTCATAGAATTTGCTCACACCCACCCATTAAAAAACTTACAGGTCTAGTATGTAGTGATATTTTCTTAAATTTAAGTGGGTTTTCTTGTTTTTATGGGAGCTCTTGACTCATACGATAAATTTCATTTGAAATATCCTCATCGAGAAAAACAGTTGCCGTTTTTAGGTGTTTTATGCGATTAGCAAGTCTCACCGCATATACTTTGTTCATCTCATTAACTAGAGCAATTACGTCTTTTTGATCTCCTGGTATGAATTTAACGATTAAAGAGACTAAACCAAACCAAAGCTTTCTGAAAAATCCTCTAAATGGTAACCAGAAGAATAAAGTATCAAATGCACCTAAAAAGTGTTTAACGTACCCAGTTCCTGAAATAAACCAGCTTCTAGCGTCTTGTTGTACTGTCCTTAACTCGGATTCGCTTAAATTCATTTTCTTTGATGCAGCTTTCATTACAACATCTATTTTTGGCTCAATTAGTTTTACTGGAATGGTGTTTAGTACACAATATTTTACAATTTCTACCCAGAAAATCTCATCCTCAGGCCTTTGTGAACCTGTTCTTTTAGATATTTCAATTAAAAAGTCTTCATAGGGGAGTAAAACATCAGTATACTCTTGAACGAGAGGCTGAAATTTTTCACTTGCTTGGATGAAAACTTTTCCACTCTTAATTAGTTTAATTAGTTTATCGGGCTCAGGCTTTGCTCGGTGAAAGCTTACAATATTCACATTAATTTTGAGTGCTAATAGGATTTAAGCAGTGCTTATAACTCTCGGGTTTTGAAATTTTCGTGCTAGTAAATAAATATGCTCCAAAAAAACTCGATGAGGTCGTGGGTCAAGATGAAGCGATAGCTAAGATTAAAGAGTGGATTAAAAGTCCAAAAAAAGGTCTCTTAGTATATGGTCCACCTGGAACTGGAAAAACTGCAACCGCTCACGCCTTGGCAAAGGAACTTGATCTTGAATTAGTTGAGATGAATGCAAGTGATTTTAGGAGAAAGGCTGATGTCAACGAACGGCTGATTAATGCAGCACAGCAAAAAAGTTTATTTTCAAAAAGTAAATTAATTTTAGTTGATGAGGTCGATGGCATTGCGGGGAGAAAAGATATGGGTGCACCTGGCGCAATTAGTGAGCTCATAAAAAAAAGTCATTATCCAGTTTATTTAACTTGTAATAATAATTGGGCTAACCCAGTTAAAGCCATAAAAAATGATGTGATTGAAGTTAAATTTGATAAACCAAAAGCAGGTGCAGTATTCAAACTCCTTGAGAAAATAAATAAGATTGAGCAACTCGGGGTTGAACGGTCTGTATTAATTCAACTCTCAACTAGTAAAGATATACGAAGTGCAATCTCAGACATGCAAGCAGGATACGGTGATGAGCGAAATCGTAACAAGACCCAATTTGAAGCTTTAAGAGATGTGTTTAAGTCCACTACGTTTGAGCAAGCACGTACTGCATTTGAGGGACTCAACACCAATATTGATGAATTTATGCTTTGGATTGATCAGAATATTGTAAAAGAATATGTACAAGAAGACTTAGCTCGTGCATATGAAGCACTAAGTCGAGCGGATGTATTTCGCGGTAGAATTTTTAGAAGACAAGACTGGAAACTCCTAAAGTATGTAATTGATCTTTCAACTGCAGGAGTCGGGATGGCAAAGACCGAAGTCAACAATGATTATACTGCATATGCACCACCAACTTTTCTTAGTATGATGGGGCGAACTAAGTTTACTAGGGCTACAAGAAAAAGTCTTTTATCCAAAATTGCAAAGCATACACACACTTCAACTAAACGGGCAATTGATTACCTACCAGTCGTTAAGATGATGGACAAGGCTGGAGAGCTGCCTTTCAAAATTGATGAAAAAGAAAGAAGTTTACTCCAATCAATCTAAAAATTGATTAAAGTGTTTTTGTTAGTTTTGTTATTTCTTCTACAGACTTAGGTAAATTTTCCCACTCCAGATATTTTACGTTGTATTTTTTAATTATCCAATCTGGAAGGTTGTAGTATTTGTCTATTACTTTTTTCATGAAGTCTTCCTTCTCAAAGGCATCTTCTAGACCAACACGAATTTTGCTTCGTCTTATTAATTCTTCAGCTGGAATTTTGATTATTACAGTAAGGTCTGGAATTGTCTGATTGTATATGTTTAATTCTTTTATCCAATCCTCATCAACACCAAGCACCATTGATTGGTAAACGTATAAACTAATAACAGATCTCTCAAGAATTAAAAGATCTGAACCCTTGAGGTTTTTTGTGGTTAGATGATGGTGAAGGTGATCTGCCGAATAAACTAAAGCAAAAACTTTTGGATCAATTTTGTCTTTACTGTTTCTTAAGAGTTCAGTAAAAATTCCCGTAACAAGACGGCTGGGAAGTTCCATCCTTTCAACTTTTTTGCCTTCTTCTCTAAATTTCATAACTAGTGCTGTACTAAGAGTTGACTTACCAGAAAAGTCAGGTCCCTCTAAAGAAATAGTTTTCATGATAAGTTTAAGTTGCATTTAGATAAAAAGCTTCGGCTAATCTTTATACATTAATTACTGCAATATAATTTTGGCGAGGTGTTAATGTACTTTCATCAAAAGTTTCTTTAAATTGATAAACACGATCATCAGCGTCCAAGTAAAAACTTAAAGGTGATTTAAACTGACGTTTTAACTCGTTTGCAGCCATTCTAGCAGCATGAGTCAAATTAGTTTTTTGATTTTTACCGCTTTTAGCATTCATAATGTAACCTTTTGGACATACTCCGGGTTTTAGTGTTAATTGAATATAACAAGGATCTTCCTTTTGCCAATAAACAGTTTCTGGGCGTATGGTTCTTATGATTTCATTTAATGCAGCATTTTGCCTACCAGACATTTTAGCAGGAGTAAGTAGGTGAACTTTATCTGCAGGGGGAAATTGATCTTCAGTATTAAAGTCTTCAAAATAATTTATACCCCAAGAAAGTAAATATGTTGACCCAATTTCAAATTCACCACCATAGTTTTCAAGAATTTTTGATCTTATTTTTTCATTAACTAAATTCGTGCTCTTGAAATCTTTGATTTTGAAACTCATAGATAAAGCCACAATCCGAATTTATAATATTTTAGAAATCACTTCGTTCCATAATTGAAAGTAAAAGTTTTTCTTTGAAATCTTCAATACTCATAGGATCTTTACCCCTCACACTAACAGTTTTAGCTTCAACTTCCTTGTCACCAACAACAGCAGTCACTGCCACTTTTTGGGTTTGAGAATTACGGATTCTTTTTCCAAGTGTGCCCTCATCATCAATTTTCGCTCTGACACCTAAACCCCTCAAATCATTCACAATACTTTTTGCATATTCAGCTTGGCTCTCACCAATGGGTAAAAGTCTTACTTGTTCTGGTGCTAACCAAAGAGGGAGTCTCCCACCCGTATGCTCAATTAAAACAGACATAAATCGTTCAATTGATCCAAGAAGTGCAAAGTGAACTAAGACGGGCTGTATGTGTTTACTATTTTCATCAACATAAGTCATCTTGAATCGTTGTGGCATATTAAAATCAAGTTGGATAGTTCCTAATTGCCACCATCTTCCCATTGAGTCTTTTGCATCAATATCAATTTTTGGTCCATAAAATGCACCCTCACCCTCATCAACGGTGAATTCGAGTTTTAATCCGTCTAATGCATCTTTTAACCCTTTTTCTGCAACGTCCCAAAGAGCTTTGTCACCCACACACTTTTCTGGGCGAGTTGATAGTTTTAGTTTGTATTCCATACCAAATACTTTGTATATTTTTATTGCGGCTTTTAGTATCATTTGAATTTCACTTAAAATTTGATCATCTCGTATAATGAAGTGATGATCATCAATAGTAAGAGACCACACACGCGAGAGTCCATGGAGTTCACCACTCTGCTCTTTTCTGTAAACAGTTCCAAATTCAGTGTATCTTATTGGGAGCTCTTTGTAGCTCTTTGGTTTTGATTTATAGATTTGCATATGAATTGGACAATTCATGGCTTTGATTCCCCACTCACTGTCATCTTGATTCCACATGAACATTTTGTCCTTGTAGTTATCATAGTGTCCACTAACTTTCCAAAGTTCTGATTTTGCAATATGAGGGGTCCAAATTTCTTCCCCACCCATTTCATTATTTACTTGTCTAACTAAATTTATCAATTCAGTCCTAATGACAGTTCCCTTTGGGTGAAGTAAAGGTAGACCTGGGCCAACAAGGTCTTCTTGAACATGAAACCAATCTAGTTGCTCACCAATAAACCTGTGATCTCTTGTCATTCGTTCATCAAAATCTTTTTGCCAGTCAGTTAGTTCTTTTTGAGTCTTATACGCAACTAACCAAACTCGTTGTAGTTCTTTACCATCTTTAGTTGTATGACTACCTGCATTGATTACTTTAGCAAAAATACCTCCCTTTTTGAAATCAGTTTCAAGATTTTCATAGTCAGTTTGGGTCAAGGGTGTAACATCTAAATCAAACCATAATAACTCGTCTCTATTTCCACTAGCAATTACTTTGCCTTTTTTCTCAAGTATGTTTTTAACTTCCATTTTTTACACCTCTAGCCCGTCTAGGACAGATACTTTAGTTCCACAAGAAAGAATTTAAGGTTAACGCTAAATGATAAAAAGCCAAAATTTTGATTTATATATGACACTAAATGACGATTTTAATCTCCATTTTGTTGAAAATTACCTAACTGGCCCGTTTCACGGTACCACCCTAAAAGATGGTTCAAAATTTGATTTAATTGATAAGACCAAACAACATGATGAAGAAGAAACAATTTCCTACTTAAAAACTGTCTCTAAACTTATAAAAGAAGATAAGTTGGGTGATTTGTCAGAAGAAGATTTAGAAGTAACAAACAGAAAAAATATGTATAGAACATACGCCACAAAAGTAATTAACATCACTAGAAAAATAACAAAAGGGAATGGACCTTTAGTTGTCAGAATAATAAAAGATGCGTCTTCAGTAATTTACGGTCATAACATAGACGACAAAAAAGACAGATATGTAGTTCTAATTGAAAACATGACTGATGATAA
>JAAOXU010000011.1 GCA_018220935.1 Candidatus Altarchaeota archaeon
GAGATGTGTATAAGAGACAGCCAGTGTGTCCCATCCGTTAAGTTTGCTTGTCTATTTGAAGTAAAAAACTTCAAAAAGTCACCAACGTTCACTGTTTGAATCTTTGTTTGATAGATTCTAAAATAACTTTCCAGAAAAAACGTACATTCCACCCTAAAGACCAGGCTGACGCTCTAGCAATGGAAGCTAATTCAATCTCAGTTTTTTTACCTAGCATGGTTTGCTCTCCACATTTAGGGCAATTAAAACTTAATAGATCGACATTCTCGTGAACACCATTTACTTCGATGAGGGTACATTTTATTATACAATTGGGACATATGTAAATTTTATTTGTTTTCATCGTGTCAAAACTTCCTTGCTTTCGCCCGTGCGAGGTGTCGGCTCTCTCTTTGTAACTGGTGTATCATCGTCAAAACATAGTTTTTATAGGAGCCTGGGATATTTCTGTAAGCATTTGAAATTGCTAGTGTATTTTTATTTGTCTTAGTACTTTTTATAACCTGTTGCCAACGATTTATGCTTAAGTGTAAACGATGAGAACCCCAATACCCACAATAAGGTTCAGTATGTTTTTCCATGGCTTTAGATAACAAACGCCAACGACGACACATGACTGTAATCATATCTACTTCAACATCTATAAATTTATATTTATATAATGCTTTAAGGTGCGCTCTGTCCCTACTACCTAACCCACGACAACTACACATTCGTACTAAATATTGATGTACGGTTTCGGTTTCACATGGACTTTTACAAGCAATAATTCTAATTAGCAAAAGAAATACAGATGCCATCGGTACGGAGTGATGCCAAAATTCAGGCGCCACTACTAAGTTGAGATCAAATTTCGAATCACTATTAGTGTACATCATACCACGGCCAGGACTATAAATGGAGGTGGTTTTATAATAAGCGTGGTTTACCGGAAAGAAAGTTGTTTTTCCTGCTCTAGCTATTCGTTCATAGTGGTGTATTACTTTGAGACCTTTTTGAAGTTTTTTTAAATCCATATTCTTTAGAAGGAACACGGTTGGACGGCCACTGTTGACGTAATCGTCGAAATAAAATGTGCGACTCCACTTTTTTTGTGTATCTCTGTCCTTGGATTCTACCATGCCCCATTCTTGCATTGTTCCAGTGTCTTTACTAGATATTGGGTCACAACTAGTTTCTCGACAGGTATCAAAATCTGTAATAGGTTTTATTATTATCTCATCTTTTGTTGTGTATACTGAAGCCCATGCAAATGAAGGTTTTGTAGGAAACCCATAAATAGATCCAACCTGACGATTTTCCATGCGAATCGGTTTTTTTCCAATGGCAGTGGTTAATTGAGAACTTGTAGTCTTGGGAGGGGCGTCTTCGTATAGAGTTTTGTCTTTGATCATTAGTTTTTTTCCTTTCTGAACCATGAAGAATCTTTCCCCACCAACTTTAATTTATCTAAAAGATGGTTAGATTTTCCCTTCCGCTCTTCTACATGGGTTCTTAAAGCATCCTCTGAGATGAGTGGGGCATCTATAGAAAATTTTGTCCCACATTGTGAACATTGCTGCTTAGAACGAAGTGTTTGTATCAAACTTAGTTTATCTTGATTTAGACAAGTAGGACAAAATACAAATTTTTTCATGGGGGTGCTCCTTAGAAAACTCCCTTGGAAATTTATAATAAAAAAAGGGCGGCCCTGAATGGGGCCACCCTTATATAATTATTTAGATGTTACTTCATGTTGAAGGGTTCTAAGCCACCAGAGGGGGCTCCTCACATACCGCACTCTCCTTATCTTCCTTATCCTCCTCATCTTCCTCAGCTAATTTGATTTCAGTCTTGATGAAAGGAATTTGGCGTTGTTCAGCCCAGATAATTTGCCCATCCAGCTCATCAATATTTTCAACTAGTTTACTCAAATCGTACAGATATTTACGCTCAATGACTTGACGGCTACGAGCTTCTACGGAATCGCTTTCACTGTCTCCAACCATGACTTCGCGGAGGCGGTCCAATTTACTTTGAGTGGTTTCGCTGACTTTTTTCTTGTGCTCCAACTTGCGACGGTACGCTGACAAGATGGATTCCATTCTCTTTAGATTATCTTTTGGATTCTCCGGAATACGTTCGTGGGACATAATTTCTCCTTAAAAGTGGCTCTAGGCCTCAGTATATTTTTGGTTAGTTGTTTCTAGAATGTCTTATTCGACGCCAAAC